>NZ_CAWNWX010000035.1:0-19636 GCF_963878195.1 Aeromonas sp. HMWF016 | reverse complement strand
CCCGCCCCTTCTCCGAGCTGGTGGATGAGGCGTGGCAGCACGGCCTGACCGAACCGGATCCCCGCGAGGATCTCTCCGGTCAGGATGTGCGTCGCAAGCTGCTTATTCTGGCGCGGGAGGCGGGCTTCGAGCTCGACTCCGCCGATATCGAGCTGGAGAATCTGGTGCCCGTCTCGCTGCGCAAAGTAACCGCAGATCAGTTCATGGACAGACTGAAAGAGCTGGATGGCCCGATCCAGACCGCCTTCGAGGGAGCCCGGCGCCTCGGCAAGGTGCTGCGCTACGTGGCTCGCTTCGAGCATGACGGCAAGGCACGAGTCGGGCTGGAGGCGCTGGAGCCGCACCACCCGTTTGCCAACCTCTTGCCGTGCGACAACATCTTCGCCATCGAGAGCGACAGCTACCGCACCAACCCGCTGGTGATTCAGGGGCCGGGAGCGGGTCGGGAAGTGACGGCCGCCGCTATCCAGTACGATCTGTGGCAGATCTGCGCGTCGCTCTAAGCGCAGGAAATAGCGACAATAAAAAAGCCCGAGTCAGTGACTCGGGCTTTTTGCTGGCGCACTTTCTCTTAGGAGAAGCAGGCCTGCAGCACGTAGAAGATACCGATGGCCAGAATGGCACCTGCCGGCAGGGTGATGACCCAGGAGACCACGATGTTGCGCAGCACACCTAGGTTCAGCGCCGCGATACCGCGCGCCAGACCCACGCCCATGACCGCACCAACCAGAGTCTGGGTGGTGGAGATGGGCAGACCGGTACCGGAGGCGATCACCACGGTCGCGGCAGTGGCCAGCTGGGCGGCGAAGCCACGGCTCGGGGTCAGGTGAGTGATGCCGGTGCCGACAGTCGCCATCACCTTCTCGCCCATGGTGGCCAGACCGATCACGATACCGATACCGCCAAGGGGCAGGATCCACCAGGCAATGGAGGCCTTGCTGGCAATCTCGCCGCCGGAAGCAACGATGGACGCAACGGCAGAGAGCGGGCCGATGGCATTGGCGACGTCGTTGGAGCCGTGGGCAAACGCCATGGCACAGGCGGTGATCACCATAAGGATGCCGAATACCTTCTCCACGTTGGCGAAGTGCATCTTGCTGTCATCCTGCGGGTTGTACTTCTGACCGCGAATATAGATCCAGCCGGCAAACGCCACTGCGATGGAGATGACCACGGAGAGCATGACGCCTTCGCCATCGGTCAGGTGCAGACCAACGTGAGTCAGACCCTTCTTGATGGTCACCAGGCAAATGACCAGCGAGGTCAGGAACATGTAGAAGGGGACGTAGCGCTTGGCGTTGTTCAGGGGATCATCGGTGTTGAAGATAAGCTTCTGCACGCTGATGAACATGAAGTAGGCGATGACACCGGAGATGGCCGGGGTGATGACCCAGGAGCCAACGATGCCGCCAAACTTGTTCCACTGCACCGCTTCCGGGCCAATGCTCACCACGGCGAAACCGACGATGGCGCCGATGATGGAGTGAGTGGTGGAGACAGGCCAGCCGAAGTAGGAGGCGAGGATCAACCAGGCACCAGCAGCCAGCAGGGAAGCGATCATGCCGAGCACCAGCAGATCCGGGCTATCGGCAAAGGCATTGCTGTCGATGATACCGCTACGGATGGTGGCGGTTACTTCACCACCGGCCAGATAGGCACCGGCAAATTCGAAGATCATGGCGATGATAATCGCCTGACGAATGGTCAGGGATTTGGTACCGACCGATGTGCCCATGGCGTTGGCTACGTCATTCGCGCCAATGCCCCAGGCCATCAAAAAGCCGAACAAGGCCGCCACGAGCACCAGAGTGGTGCCGTAATTCGCAATAATGTCCATTGATAGTGTTTACCCAGTCAGTCGATTACGAACGAGCCAGCATCAGCTCAAGACGTGCGCCTACGCGCTCGGCCTGATCAGCCAGGTCACCTACCCATTCGAGGATCTTGTAGAGGAACATCACGTCGATCGGGTTGTAGTTCTGCTCAACCGCTTGCAGCTGTTGGCGCAGACCGATCTGCATGGTGTCTGTATCGTCCTCGATCAGATCCAGCTGGTGGATCATCTCGGCAACCATTTCCACTTCCCGTCCTTTGAAGCCGGTCTCGAGCAGCTCGTCGAGCTCCCCGATCGCTTTCTCGGCCTGAGCGGTCGCATCAATACAACGTTTGAGGTAAGCCATGAAGCCTTCCCGCATTTCGGAAGGGAACTCCATGCGACGACCAAGCATGCGGCCGGAGATATCCTTGGCACGGTTGGCAATCTTGTCTTGCTGGGTCAACAGCTCCAGCAGGTCGGTGCGTGCAACCGGCAGGAACAGACCGCGGGGCAGTTTCAGACGAATTTCACGCTTGAGGATATCCGCCTCTTTTTCCAGCTGGGAGATCTGCTGCCGGATCTTCTCGGCATCTTCCCAACGGTCTTCGGCAACGGCATCAAAGAAGGGAACCAGCTGCTGGGAGCACTGGTGAACCTTGACGATATGCTTCTGCAGCGGCTTGATGGGGGACTTGGCAAAAAGCCCCAAAATAGTATTTACTGGCATGGCCAAACCTGTGTCGGTGAAAAAACACTCGATACGATTTTATGAGGCGCGCATGTTAACCGAACTGCGCCCTCAATTAAACCGCGAATTAATCTAGTCGTTTCGCGGGCATTATATCCCCGCGACCCGATTCCTGCCCCCCAAAGTTGCCTGCCAGCCCGGAATGAGTATGCAAACTGAGATCGAGATAAAGTTTTTTGTCGCCCGCGACATTGCGGCAGATTTATCCAACCTGTTGAATTCTTTTGAGATTAAAGAATCATCACAACAGCAGCTCGGCAACGTCTATTTCGACACGCCGACCCTCGACCTGCGTCGTCTGGACATGGGGTTGCGCATTCGCCGCTGCGACGCCTATGCCGAACAGACCATCAAATGCCGCGGCCAGGCGGTGGGCGGCCTGCATGCAAGACCCGAATACAATGCGCCGATTGGTGGCGATCTGCCGACATTGAGCGCCTTTCCTGCAGAAATCTGGCCCGATGTGACAGAACGTGACCACATCCAGCAGCAGCTGGTCGCGCAATTCAGTACCGACTTCCTGCGCCGCCACTGGCTCATCGTCTTCGAGGGAACCGAAATCGAGCTGGCCTGGGATCAGGGGGAGATAGTCGGCAGTCAGGGGCGCACAGCGATCAACGAGCTGGAACTGGAGCTCAAATCGGGCGATACCACGGTGCTGTTTGCACTGGCGCAGCGCCTCGCCCAGCTGGGTGGCATTCGTTTGGGGGCGCAGTCCAAGGCGCAGCGCGGTTATCGACTGGCCGGGCTCGGCAAGCCGCTGGCCCTGCAATCGCTGGCCACCAGCGAATCTATGGATGTGACAACCACCATCGCCGCCGGCCTGAGTCACTGGCAGCACCACGAGCAGCTCTGGCTGGAAAATCCGCAGAATGAAACGCTTCGCCTGCAGGCATTCGCCGCCCAGTGTGAAGGGATTGCGCTAATTGAACGCCGAGCGGCCGAGCTGACGCAGCCGACCCTTTGGAGTTCAGAGCTGGCAAGCCTGCTGGCACATCTGCAAGCCGCGCCGGTCTCTGATCGCCAATGGCCCGCCGAGCTGGGCAACCTCTTCCTCTCTGCTGATTATGTCGCACTGCAGCTGGCTATCGCCGACTGGCTGCACAGCACACGCTGAGCGGCCCATCTGATATAGAAAACAAAACGGGTGAGCCTTGGCTCACCCGTTTTGCATTACAGTAGGTTGAGCTGCTGCATGGCGCTGCGAATGCGCTCGCGGGTCGCTTCCGACAGTGGCATCACCGGCAGGCGGCACTCTTCGCTACAGAAACCGAGCAGAGAGACGGCATATTTGGCACCGGCCGGGCTCGGCTCGGCAAACATCGCCTGATGAAGAGGAATGAGCTGGTCTTGCAGTTCACGCGCTTCTTGCCACTTGCCAGCCAGCGCCAGATTTTGCACCTCGGCCACCAGCTTGGGGGCCACGTTGGCGGTCACCGAGATACAGCCCTGCCCGCCGCCGATGTTGTAAGCCACGGCTGTGGCATCCTCACCGGAGAGCCAGGCGAAGGGCTTTTTGATCAGCTGGCGCTCGGTCCAGGGGCGCGCAAGATCGCCGGTGGCATCTTTCACCCCGGCAATGCGCGGCAGCTCGGCCAGACGGGCTAGGGTCGCGGGTTGCACGTCAACGATGGCGCGCGGAGGAATGTTGTAGACGATGATGGGTTTGGTGGTCGCGTCGTGCACCGCCTTGAAGTGGTGGTAGAGCCCCTCCTGATTGGGGCGGTTGTAGTAACCGGCCACATGCAGGGTGGCATCGGCCCCCACCCGTTCGGCATGGAGGGTGTACTCGATGGCTTCGACCGGGTTGTTGGAACCGGCCCCGGCAATCACCGGAATGCGACCAGCGACCTGCTTGACCACCAGCTCAACCACCCGGCAGTGCTCGTCATGGGTCAGGGTCGGGCTTTCCCCCGTGGTGCCCACCGGCACAATGCCGTGAGTGCCCTGTTCGATATGCCACTCCACCAGACGCAGCAGCGCCTCTTCATCCAGCTTTCCCTGTCGAAACGGGGTAATCAACGCAACGATTGAACCTTGAAACATGGGATCTCCTTCTCCTAAATGACGCGCATATGGCAATAAAAAACCCCGGTACGATGTGCGCAACCGGGGTTTGAAGCTTCTCAGGGATGAGAGGTTACGCGCGAACGTCGGCAGGCCCGAATTTCAGGCTTTTTTTGTGCTTTCGTTTCAACCCGTTGAACCGCATTGACTCATCTCTGCTCAAAAAATGGTGTCTGGGCATATTTCGGGAACACGGCATAAATGTCAAGGCGAAAGGGGCTATGTATAATGGCCGCCCAAAATTGCGTGGAGAGACCCGATGAGCAGCCCTATCAGTGCCGTCAGCCAGATGCTGGAACGAAACCAAGCCCTCTTTGTCGGCAAGCGGCTACTTGTCTGTGGCGCGCTGGAGGATGACTACCCCCGCCAGCTGGCCACTCTGGCCCAATCTCTGACCGTCTTTACTACCGATTACTGCTACTACCGCAGCCAGCAGGCAGCCCTCGGCGAGGCCATCCTGTTCGACCACCAGCTTGGCGGAACTCCCCGCTTCGATGCCCTGTTGCTGCTGATGCCAAAAGCCAAGGCCGAGGCGCAATATCTGCTGGCCATGATGACCCCCCTGCTGGAGGCGGGCGCCGACCTGTTCCTCGCCGGCGAAAACCGTGGCGGCATCAATGGCGCAGACAAGCTGCTGGCCCCCTATGGCGACAAACCGATCAAGCGCGATTCGGCGCGCCGCTGCTCTCTCTATCATGGCGAGCTCTGCAAACCGGTCGCCCCGTTCGATCTGGATAGCTGGTTTGGCTGCTATCAGTGCAAGGCCGGCGATACCGAGCTCACCGTGCTGGCGTTGCCCGGCGTTTTCAGCGCCGCCGAGCTGGACCTCGGCACCCAGATGCTGCTGGCAACCGTGCCGGCCATGAAGGGTTCACTGCTCGATTTCGGTTGCGGTGCCGGGGTGATTGGCTCCGTGCTGGCCAAGCGCAATCCCGGACTCAAGGTCACTATGGTGGATATCAATGCGCTGGCGCTGGAATCGAGCCGCCGCACCCTGGCCATCAACGGTTTGCAAGGGGAGGTTCATGCCTCTGACGTCTACTCCGACATCACGGGATCGTTTGACCAGATTGTCTCCAACCCCCCTTTCCATGCCGGGCTCAAGACCTTCTATGCGGCGACCGAAACCTTCCTCGCCAGGGCGCCTGAATTTTTGCGTCCTCATGGCAGCCTGACCATAGTTGCCAACGCATTCCTGCGCTATCAGCCTATACTGGAAGCACACTTCAAACGGACGGAAGTGAGCAACAGCGACGCCAAATTCAAGGTCTATCTGAGCAAAGTGTAAATAAGTGTAAGCAGTACAATAAAACCGCTAGAGAGCGCCATCCGGAATCTGATAAGGTACTAGAAGCACAGCAAAAACACCCCTTTAGGGGTGTTTTTATGCCGAAGGTTGAAAACCTTTTCATACATGTTTATTCAGGGAGAGAAATACGATGGCTGGCATTTTGACCATGATCCTGGCCGGAGGTGAAGGTACTCGCCTGCAGCCTTTGACAACCACCCGCAGCAAGCCGTCGGTACCCTTTGGCGGCAGCTACCGGCTAATCGACTTTGTCCTCAACAATTTCGTCAACGCAGACTTTCTGCGTATCTACGTCCTCACCCAGTTCAAATCCCAGTCCCTCTATCTGCACATGAAGAAAGGCTGGAATATCGTCGGCATCACTGACCGCTTTATCGACCCCATACCGGCCCAGATGCGGATGGGCAAGCGCTGGTATGACGGCACCGCCGACGCCATCTACCAGAACCTCGGCTTTATCGAGCGGGCCGAACCGGATCATGTCTGCATCTTCGGCTCCGACCACATCTACAAGATGGATGTGAGCCAGATGGTGAGCTTCCACAAGCAGAAAAATGCCGCAATGACAGTCGCAGCCCTGCGCATGCCTATTGCAGAGGCTAGCTCGTTCGGGGTAATCGAGGTGGATGCCGAAGGACGGATGATCGGCTTTCAGGAAAAACCGAAACAGCCCAAACACATACCTGGCGATCCCACCCAGGCGCTGGTCTCCATGGGCAACTACATCTTCGAGACCGAAGCCCTCTGCCGCGAGCTGAAGCGGGATGCCGCAGAGGAGAACTCCAGCCATGACTTTGGCAAGGATGTGATCCCCAGCCTCTACCCAAGGGCTCCAGTCTATGTCTACGACTACAGCACCAACGTGATCCCGGGCGAAAAACCCAACGTCTACTGGCGCGATGTGGGTACCCTGGACTCCTACTGGCAAGCGCACATGGATTTGGTGGCCGACAACCCCCTCTTCTCTCTCTACAACCGCAAGTGGCCACTGCACACGCACTATCCTGCCCTGCCGCCAGCCACCTTCATCGACAGCGACGAGTGCAAGGTGAAGATCGCCAACTCACTCATCTCTGCCGGTTGCTTCATTCAGGGCAGCCAGATCCAGCGCTCCATCCTCGGTTTTCGCTGCAACATCGGCGCCTGCAGCCATATCAGCGAGTCCGTGCTGCTGGGGGATGTGAAGATTGGCGAAGGGTGCTCCATCCGACGCGCCATCATTGATAAAAACGTTGAAATTGCGCCAGGCACCGTTATCGGTGAAAATCTCGACCACGATAGAGAACGATTTACCGTATCCGAAGGCGGTATCGTGGTGGTACCTAAGGGAGCAAGAGTTGGCTATTAACCCACTGAAAATCCTGTTTGTTGCCTCGGAGGTCGAGGGGCTGGTCAAGACTGGTGGCCTGGCGGATGTAGCCAGAGCACTGCCAATGTATCTGGCCCAGAAGGGGCATGATGTCAGAATCATGCTCCCCTTCTACAAGACGATAAAACACCGGGATGAGGCAAAACTGGTGGCATCGCGCTGGCTGCCCACCCACCCGGGTCTGCCGGATATCGGTTATCGCATCTACCAGATGGAGCTGGATGGTGTTTGCATCTATCTCATCGACTGCCCGCAATATTTCGACCGCCCCCAGCTTTATGCTGAAAACAATCAGGCTTATCCGGACAACGGCGAGCGCTTTGCCTTCTTCTCGGCAGCAGCCCTCCATGCCTGTGAGCAACTTGGTTTCGCCCCGGACATCGCCCACTGCAACGACTGGCACACTGGCCTGTTGCCGCTTCTGTTGAAAACCCGCCATGCCCATAACCCCTTCTTCCAGCAGACCCGCAGCGTGATCAGTATTCACAACGCGGCGTTTCAGGGGGTATTCGGGCGGGAGCAGTTCTGGGCCATGCCCGAAATCGCCGACTACGAGCGCCGCATCAACTATGACTACGGCCACGTCAACCTGCTCAAGTGCGGGGTGCTCTATGCTGACAAGATCAACGCGGTCAGCCCCAACTATGCCCAGGAGCTGCTGACTCACCTTGGTGCCCACGGCATGGCACACATCTTCCAGCAACGGGCTGCCGACCTTTGCGGCATCCTCAATGGCTGCGACTACAAGGATTGGGATCCCGAATTCGACGAACTCCTGCCCGCGACCTATAGCGTCGACAATCTGACCGGCAAACAGGTGTGCAAAGAGAGCCTGCAACAAGAGGTTGGTCTGCCAGTCGCAAACCTGCCTATCTATGGCATGGTATGCCGCCTGACCGAACAGAAGGGTGTCCCCCTGCTGATCCCGGCGCTGGAGAAATTTCTCCACCATCAGGTACAAGTGGTGATCGTCGGCTCTGGCGATCCTGCGCTCGCCACGCAACTGCAAACCATGGCCCGGGATTACCCGGACAAGCTCGCCTTCATCAATGCCTATGATGACCGACTGGCCCATCTGGTTGAAGCCGGAGCAGACTTCTTCCTGATGCCCTCGCTGTTCGAACCTTGTGGGCTCAACCAGATGTACAGCCTGGCCTATGGCACCCTGCCACTGGTGCGCGCGGTGGGTGGACTGAAAGATACCGTGGTCGACTGGGATGCCGATCCCGAGCATGCCACAGGCTTCTGCTTCAATGACCCAACCGCCGCCATTTTGCTCGATACCATGCGTCGCAGCCTGCTCTATTTCCTGCAAGACAGGGAAAAATTTGCCAAGGTGCAGCGCAATGCCATGAACACCCGCTTCAACTGGCCCGACTCGGTCACCCAGTACGAGCAGATGTATCTGAGCGCATTGGGCCGTTACTGAGCTAGCCACTCGGGCAGATTGCTGAAGTTTTGTCCCTTTGGTATGTCTTTAAGCGTCAACAGCGAAAAAAGTCCCCTTTGGCTGTTGACGCTCCCCCAAAACTCTATAGAATCCCCCTCCGCAGTGATGCGAAGGTGGCGGAATTGGTAGACGCGCTAGCTTCAGGTGTTAGTGTCCCACGGATGTGAGGGTTCGAGTCCCTCTCTTCGCACCAATACTGCCATGCTGATTCAGCAGCATGTAAATCCAACTAGAAAACCCGAATGTGCGAAGGTGGCGGAATTGGTAGACGCGCTAGCTTCAGGTGTTAGTGCCCCCCGGGTGTGAGGGTTCGAGTCCCTCTCTTCGCACCATGCTTCTCCAGACAGCATGTAAATCAAAACTGGTAACACAATGTGCGAAGGTGGCGGAATTGGTAGACGCGCTAGCTTCAGGTGTTAGTGTCCCACGGATGTGAGGGTTCGAGTCCCTCTCTTCGCACCATGCTTTTATCAGACAGCATGTAAATCCAGACTGATAACCCGATGTGCGAAGGTGGCGGAATTGGTAGACGCGCTAGCTTCAGGTGTTAGTGCCCCCCGGGTGTGAGGGTTCGAGTCCCTCTCTTCGCACCATGATTCTGACATGTAAAAACAGAGCAATGCGCTCCAACCGCATTTAAAAACCAGCTGGAAAAAATCAGTGTGCGAAGGTGGCGGAATTGGTAGACGCGCTAGCTTCAGGTGTTAGTGTCCCACGGATGTGAGGGTTCGAGTCCCTCTCTTCGCACCATTCATTACGCAAAAGGCCCATCACGAAAGTGACGGGCCTTTTGTTTTTAATCCTTGTTATGGCT
Organism: Aeromonas sp. HMWF016; assembly: GCF_963878195.1. Taxonomy (NCBI): domain Bacteria; kingdom Pseudomonadati; phylum Pseudomonadota; class Gammaproteobacteria; order Aeromonadales; family Aeromonadaceae; genus Aeromonas; species Aeromonas sp. HMWF016. The sequence continues at coordinate 10,063 of NZ_CAWNWX010000035.1, read as the reverse complement.
ATGCTTTTGACGACTCACTGCTCATCGTCATGCCAAGGAACGCATATGATACTGGATACCGACATTCACAACTTCTACGAGCATCTGGTGCTCAAAGAGATTGAAAAACAGGGGCTGCAGCAAAAACTCAGCAGCGACCAGATGGCCGATCTCTGCTGCCTTACCCTCAACCAGCTCCCCTCCCACTATATTCGCCACGATGTCGACATGATCTACTTCCTGACCGATGCCAAACGGAGCGAGATGGAGAAAAATGTCGTTGAGTCGCTCAAGCAGGCCCAACAGAAGATCAAGCAGGCTCCCGTCAAACACGCATAAGGCCTACTAGCCGGTATGCTGCCAGAGCAGGGCCACCACGCCGGTCAGCCCTGCCACTGGCAACAGGATCAGTGCCGGTTTCAATCTGGGTTCAAGCATCATCCAGGCAGCCAGCAGAAATCCCAGACTCCAGATGCAGTACTCTTTGTCATGGCCCCATCCGAGCACAACCAACCCGGCTAGCAGCATCACTCCCCGCACCACCCAGTTCATGTTTTGCCTCCCCACAAAGATAATGATAATAATTATCATGTTCATAAATGGAAGATGCAACCCTCCTCCAGCGCAAGACTCAAAATAGGCTTTTATGCCAATAAAGCGCTCAAAAACGGGTTATGAGATCAACAATTCTGTGATTTTTTCAATCAAAAGTGCAATTTTGCCAATTTGGTTAGGCTTTCACCCTCCCACTTTGTGGTAGATTGCGGCCTCTTTTTGGGTTGGCCCCTCGGGATATGCGTATCCACAGGATGAGAGGAGCCAACCTTGGCGAGCAAGAGTTTAGGAAGTATCTATGCAAAACCAACAAAACCACATCCGATTGCCGAGCATGTTGCAGGTGTTTGCCTGTCTGGCCATTTTCCTGGCTCTGGCATTCTCGTTCACCAGCGTGCTCGATCTGCCTATCCAGCTGGCACTGTTCATCGCCTGGTTCGTCATCATGGGGCTTGGCATCAAGCTCGGTCATGACTACAAATCCTTGGAGCAAGCCGCCGTTGATGGGGTGTCCAAGGGAATGGGAGCCATACTAATCCTTGTATCCGTCGGAGCACTGGTCGGCACCTGGATCGCTGGCGGTATCGTACCCAGCATCATCTACTTCGGCCTCAAGGTGATTCATCCCTCCATCTTCCTGCTGGCAACCCTGATCATCTGCTCGCTTACCTCGCTGGCCACCGGCACCTCCTGGGGGTCGGCCGCTACAGCCGGCATCGCCATGATGGGGATTGGCCACAGCCTCGGCGTACCTGCGCCTCTGGTTGCCGGTGCCGTGCTCTCCGGCGTCTATTTCGGTGACAAGCTCTCCCCGCTCTCCGACTCTGTCGTGCTGGCCTCCACCATGTCCAACGTCGACGTGGTGGAGCACATCAAGGGGATGCTGCCAATCAGCCTGCTCTCCTACATCATTACTGCCGTGCTGTTCACCGTGGTCGGCATGCAGTATTCGGGCAACGTCAGCCTGGAGCAGGTCAATCTGGTGATGGAGGCCCTCGACAAGCAGTTCAACATCACCCCGCTGGCCATCGTGCCGGTGGTGCTGGTGCTGGGCCTGCTGGCCAACCGCAAGCCCGCCTTCCCGGTGATCAGCTTCGGCGCCCTGCTTGGCCTGATCTGGGCGATCCTGTTCCAGGACATGGATCCGGTGAAAGCGATGCACTCTGCCTACAGCCCGTTTGCCATTACCTCCGGCATCGACTTCATCGACAACATCCTCGGTCGTGGCGGTATGGAGTCCATGCTGGGCTCGGTCGCTGTCATCATCTTCGGTCTGGGCTTTGGCGGCCTGCTGGAGAAAGTAGGTATCCTCTCCGTCATCGCCAGCGCCTTCGAGAAGCGCATCAACAGTGCCGGTAGCCTGACTACCCACACCATTGGCACCGCCTTCCTGGCCAACGTGTTCGGCTCCGCCATGTATGTGTCGCTGATCCTGACCCCCAAGATCATGGCCAAGAACTACGATCGGCTGGGACTGGCACGCAAGAACCTCTCTCGCAACGCCGAGTTTGGCGGCACCCTTACCTGCGGCATGGTGCCCTGGAGCGACAACGGCATCTTTATGGCCGGGGTACTGGGAGTGGCCACCCTCGACTACCTCCCCTACATGTGGCTGAGCTTCACCTGCATCATTGTGACTATCACCCTCGCCTACATGGGCAAGGCGGTGAACAGGGTTCCACTGGTAGCGGCGGCAAGCTCCCGCTAACTGCACCAATCAAAAAGGCGCCTCATCGGCGCCTTTTTATTTCCACTCCAACCCTCTGCACAAAGAAAAACGGCCCTCGTTGCCGAGAGCCGCTGCGTCTGATCGTCGGGCTCGATCAGATGGAGAAGCTGGACCCACAGCCACAGGTAGTGGTTGCATTGGGGTTGGTCACGGTAAAGCGTGAACCTTCCAGCCCCTCGGTGTAATCCACACTGCCGCCAACCAGATACTGGAGACTCATCGGATCGATCACCATGGTGACGCCATTCTTCTCGACCACGGTATCGCCGTCGTTGATCTTCTCATCAAAGGTAAAGCCATACTGGAAACCAGAGCAGCCCCCACCCGTGATATAGACCCGCAGCTTGAGCTCCGGATTCTCTTCTTCGGTGATCAGGTTCTTCACCTTGTTGGCCGCCGCATCCGTCATCTGGATGGGCAGCGGGGCTTCTGCTACTGCACTCATTACTGACCTCACAACCATTAGATCCACAAACATGGAAACTGCGAAATTATCCAATACCCGACCATTCAGTTCAAGTATTCACCACGTTTAACCTGCAGCGGGCACCGGAGCAGGCGGTGCGGCGACTAGCGGCTTAAGCGCATCGGCCCACTCAACCAGCAGCTCCTGAGCCGATTGCCGGCCATCCTTGTTGATGGTGACCCGGATCCGATCCGGCACAAACCCTTCCGGCAGTTGCCAGTTCCCCTCCAGCAGCTGGAAATAGCGCAGGGAGTAGCGCCACTCGCTTACCTTCATGCCCAGATCCCGCCCGGACAGCACTTTTGGCTTGTCGCCAAGGCTCCCCTCGACCCGGATCTGCACCTGACCGCGAAACAGCTCGCGCTTCTTGGCCGGCTGGGTCAAAGCCAGTCGATAGTGGTAGCGACCCGGAATGCTGCTCTCCTGCAGAGTCAGGTTATCGATTACCACCCCAACCTGCTCGCCAGTCGGGCGCATGATCCGCTCGAAAAAGGCCAGCTGGCGCTTGAGCTCCTGCACCTGCGCCTCCTGACTCTTCAGGGTGGTCTGCAGCTGCTCGAAGGCGGCTCGCTGGGTGGCGAGCTGGGTATCCTTGAGACCGAGCTCCGTCTTGAGCTGGCTGATGGCATTGCTCTGGCGATCCAGCGTCTCCTGCTGAACCCCCAGCAAGCTGCTCTGGGCCAGATCCTGATGGTTGCCGGCAAAATAACCGGCCAGCCCACCTACTGCGAACACCACCAATAACTTCAATAGGTTGGACATAGCCCTCTTTCCCGTTATTTGCCTCAGAGCGGCAACTGCGACCTCCTTTCACTATACCGCCCTAACCGAAGCCACAGGCGGTGATGATGAAAATTAACTGGTGGCCACGCTGCCATCACCCCGCTTTTGACGCGCGGCAAGTCGTAAAGTTCGCTCAAGGATCTGGGAATAGATGGGACGACCGCCCAGCGCTTGTGCCACAAGGGTGGCTCCCATGGTGGTGATCATCATCGGCAGGATCAGCTGGTAGTTGTCGGTCATCTCGGTGACCAGCACGATACCCGTGATGGGCGCTCGCACCGTCGCGGCAAACAACGCCCCCATACCGGCAATGGCAAAGGCACCGGGCTCGATGCCAAGCTCCGGAAAAGCCGCGTGGAACAGATGACCAAACACCACGCCAAACAGGGTGCCGAGGGCCAGGGTCGGCGCAAACACCCCGCCGGGCGCACCGGAGCAGAAGCAGATCAGGGTCGCCACCAGACGAATGGAGAAGATAAGGAACAGGGTCGCCATCGCATACTCGCCCCCCATCAGATGGGGAATGAGCTCAGTGCCACCGCCCGTCACCGAGGGGGCAAACAGCGACAGCACGCCGAAAGTACCGGCAACCAGCATACCGATGGCCACGAAACGGTGCCGTTTGTTCTGGTGCAGTGCCAGATAACCATCCTGACAGGCCAGCACCAGCTTGTTGAAAACAAAGCCCAGTACGCCGAAGCTGGCCCCCATAAAGAGGAACAGCCAGAGCGCCTTGAGGGCTGGCGCATCGTAATGTGGCAAGGTGATCACCGCCCCCTGCCCCTTCATGTTTTGCAGCATCAAGGTCGCCATGATGGCGGAGATCCCCACCGCCTTGATGGCCAGGAAGGAGTAGCGAAACTGCGGCCGCATCTCCTCCATCACGAACAGGATCCCCGCCAGCGGAGCATTGAAGGCCGCCGCCAGACCGCCCGCCGCACCGGCGGCCAGCAAGGCGTGGCCATGCTCCTTGGGCAGCCGGAAGATATCCGCCACCATCTTGCCAAGGTTGCCGCCGATCTGCACCGAAGGCCCCTCCCGCCCCAACACCATGCCGGAACTCAGGGTACACACCCCGCCGAAGAACTTGACCGGCAACACCCGCCACCACCGCACCGGCCGCAGATCCTCCATCGCCCCCTCGATTTCGGGAATGCCGGAGCCACCGGCCTCGGGGGCAAAAGTATGGGTCAGGAAGTAGCCGATACACCCCAGCATGGCGCTGAAGCCAAAGCCAAGCAGGCCGAGCTGCCACCATGGGCGATCAGCCAGCAGGGCGAGCCGCTGCTCTGCCAGCCAGTGCACGCCTGACTCGAACAGGCCGCACACCAGTCCGGCCAGGGTGCCGACCAGTGCCGCCAGCAGCAGAACCAGCAAGGGCATCCTGTCTTGCCGAATGATTCGGGAAACCGACCCACGCGGCGAGGCGGACGGTTCGGAAGAGGAGAGAGCTTGTTGCGCCATCTTGTTACACCAACTTGGAAACACCATATCGTCAGCTAGCTGAGATCAGGATCACCCGGCGCGTTGCTCGGCTGCCCAGGGCTGGGGCTTTCTGCTATAGTCGGCCCGTTAAATTTTTGTCACGGGAGCAGACCGAGAGTCCGGGTGGCGAGAGCGCAAAGCATACTCCTGATGCCCCTACCTGCCGAGTCTCGATCGACTGCTTTCTCCTGCGTGACGACCAAAATCCCATTAAGGATGATCCATGTCAAAATCAGATCAGCTGTTTGAACAGGCCCGCCAGACCATTCCGGGTGGCGTCAACTCACCGGTCCGCGCCTTCAATGGGGTCGGCGGTACACCCCGCTTCATCGATCACGCCGATGGCGCCTACCTCTATGACGTGGATGGTCAGGCCTATGTGGATTACATCGGTTCCTGGGGCCCCATGCTGCTGGGCCACAACCACCCGGCCATCAAGGCCGCCGTCATCAAGGCGGTAGAAAAAGGGCTGAGCTACGGCGCGCCGACCGAGATCGAAGTGCTGATGGCCGAGAAAGTGCGCCAGATCGTCCCCTCCATGGAGCAGGTGCGGATGGTCAACTCCGGCACCGAGGCGACCATGAGCGCCATCCGGCTGGCCCGCGGCTACACTGGCCGCGACAAGATCGTCAAATTCGAAGGCTGCTACCACGGCCACGCCGACTCCCTGCTGGTCAAGGCCGGCTCCGGCGCCCTGACCCTGGGCCAGCCCAACAGCCCGGGCGTACCGGCTGATTTCGCCAAGCACACCCTGACCTGCGTCTTCAACGATCTGGGGTCGGTGCGCGAAGCCTTTACCCAGTACGGCAGCGAGATCGCCTGTATCATCGTCGAGCCGGTGGCTGGCAACATGAACTGCATCCCGCCGGTCCCCGGCTTCCTGGAGGGGCTGCGCGCCATCTGCGACGAGTTCGGCGCCCTGCTGATCCTGGATGAGGTGATGACCGGTTTCCGTGTCTCCCTGCGCGGTGCCCAGGGCCACTACAACATCGACCCGGATCTCACCACCCTCGGCAAGATCATCGGTGCCGGCATGCCGGTCGGCGCCTTCGGCGGCAAGAAGAAGGTGATGCAGCACATCGCCCCGACCGGCCCCGTCTATCAGGCTGGTACTCTCTCCGGCAACCCGGTAGCCATGGCGGCCGGTCTGACCATGCTGGATCTGCTGCTGGAGCCGGGCCTCTATGAACAGCTGAGCAGCAAGACTGCGCGTGTTGCAGAAGGTCTTAAAGCCGCGGCTGCCAAACACGGCATCCCGCTCGCCATTAACTATGTGGGTGGCATGTTCGGCTTCTTCTTCACCGACGAGCCCGAAATCACCCGCTACGAGCAGGTCACTCGCTGCGATATGGAACGCTTCAAGCGCTTCTATCACCTGATGCTCGAAGAAGGCGTCTATCTGGCGCCGAGCGCCTACGAGACAGGCTTCCTGTCGCTGGCTCACGGCGACAAGGAGATTGAACACACTCTGGCAGCCGCCGAACGCAGCTTCGCCAAGCTGGCCGGCTAAATCGCCGCTGCTTGTCGCAAAAGGGCCCGTCACGGGCCCTTTTCCATATCTGCAATCTACGCCCGCTTCTGGTGCACCCCGACCTCCTATCCCGCTTATTTGCCACCCTCTGGTGCAAATGCTCCCGCTCAACCTGTCATATATCGGGCCCACTATTTGCACATCCGCTACAGGAGTCCACGTCACCGAGGTCCATATGGCAGAGATGAGCCCCATCGATGTATTGCGACGTTATCAGGAGTATCAGGTCGAGCTGACACCACTGATCCATGGTTTGCTCGGCGCACCTCTTTCTGCGCTCAAGGAGTACCCCTTTATCATCAGCATCGACCGCTATCAGGGGCCGGCTTGCATCTTGTCGCCACGCCCGAGCACGCAGAACCGCTTGCAACTGATCGCCCGTGGGGAGGGACGAGAGTTGACCCTCTGCCTCAACCAACTGATCGCCTGGCTGATGGGAGACAGAGAGCGGCGCCGCGCCATGCCCTGGTTCAAGACCATCTATGTGGTGCTCAGCATGGCGCTGTTCCTCATCGTTGCGACGCTCATCTGGCATGGACTGGAACAGCTCTACCTACTGCTATGCGGGGCGCAGCAGAACCGACTGGGGGCCCTCAGCGCCATAATCTTCCTGACGCTGGCACTGGCGGTTTTCGATCTGGGCAAAACCATTCTGGAAGAGGAGGTGTTGCTGCATAAGGATATCTTCCGCCACAGCGCCATAAGACGCACCATCACCCGCTTCATCGCCGCCATTCTGATCGCGGTCTCTATCGAAGGGCTGTTGCTGCTATTCAAAGGGTCGCTCGGCCAGAGCGAACTGCTCTGGCCTGCGATTGGGGTGATGGGGTGTGCGGTGGGATTGCTGCTGGCCCTCGGGCTCTATGTCTTTCTCGGGGCCAGAGCGGAAGCGGCACTGGTGCAGGCTAACCAGCGATATCCGCAGCCAGCTGCGCGGTGGGGCGACGAGCAGCCCGCCAGGAGGCGTACATGGTCCAGGAGGTATAGATGACAATAAAGGCAACCAGCCACTTCAGCATCGCCATATCCATCGACTTGACCAGCATGGCCGCCAGCACCACACCAACCGGGCCAAAGATGGCAACCGCCAGCACCGCTTTGGCATCAAATGCCCCCTTGCGGATAAAGGTGCCTGCGGAGAAAACGCTAAGTACCGCGGTAGAGCCCATCATGATGGGGAACGCCGCCAGCGGGTTCATTCCGAGCAGATAGACCAGCGTCATGCAGGGGGCGAACAGACCGATCCCGACATTCATCAGGACACCGAAGATAAAGTTGCCGATCAGGGCGATCACCAGCTTGTAGCCACTGAGCCCCATGGCATCGCCACCGACCGGGAAGAGGCCGAGCAGGCCGGCAAAAATCAGCCCGGCAACGACCAGCAGAGAGACCGCCATCACCAGCCGGATGGTCTGCCGATCAAACGAGGCGACATGACGCGCCCCCCAGGCAGCTCCAGCTGCGGCAGCAATCATCATGCTGATCAGCGTCAGCGGCTCCACCGCTACTGCGCCGACGAAGATTAGCGACTGAGTCACGGTCGGCAACACGCACTGGCCGTTGAGAGTACCCGGCAACAGACGATCATCGATCAGCTTGAACTGCTTGTAGCAGGCTGTTTTGACCGCAAAGCTGCCAACCCCCAGGGTATCGAGAAAGTTCGCGACACCGCCGATCAGCGCCACAGGCCAGAAGGGGGTAGACTCAAAAGTCCCATTGCATCGTTTTTGCCAGCACGCTTGTACCAGCATAAAGATGAATACCAAACCGCCAGCAATAAAAACAAGCCGCAAAATATCAACTAACATCGAGGTTTCTCCTGCAAGGGACGCGATTCTAAGGCAGGCAGCAGAAAAAATCCTGACCTGAATTAAGCAACTCTCACAAGCGACTGCGGGACGCTTAAATAAATACGAATGGAAGTCGAACGACTCTGCTAATACTTGTTACTGAGACCGAGAGGTCGAGTCCTGCGCACGTTGTTATGGTCCTTTCGCGACGACCACCTGTGACTCGGGGCATAAAGGAAAGAGGGTCGGTAGCAATACCGACCCTCTTTTTATTCCGTCAGGATACAAACGCGTTACTGGATGCTTTTGCCAGCACGCACGTCCTTGATAAAGCTCTTCAGGCTGGCCAAATCCCGTGGTGCACCACGCAGGATTTGATCACCGATGATAAAGGCGGGAGTACCGGAAATACCGAGCGCTTCAGCCAGAGCCCGGTTGGTTCCCAGATTCTGATCGATGCTGCCATCTTTGATCTTGGCCTCTACCTTGCTCCAGTTAACACCGGCCTCTTCTGCCACCTTCTTGACCTGCGCTTCATCGGAGAGCGGGCCCTGATGGGCATAGAGCTTCTCATGGAAAGCCTGATACTTGTCGGGCTGACCCAACTGAACAGCCAACGCAGCACGCGCGGCGAAATAGGAGGTTTCGCTCAGGATCGGGAACTGCTTGTAGATGTAGCGAATATCCTTGTCCTCAGCCATCAGCTGCTCGACCAGCGGATGTGCCCGCTTGCAGTAACCGCAGTTGTAATCGAAGAACTCGACAATCGTCAGCGACCCCTTTGGATTGCCCATTTCGGGATCCTTGTTGCCATAAAGCTGCTGGGCATGGGCCTTGATCAGCACCTTGTCGCTCTCGGCCTGCTGACTCTCCTGCTTGGCACGCAGGGCATTGGACATCTCGACCAGGATCTCGGGATTCTTGACCAGATAGTCACGAACGATCTGCTCGACATCACTCTTGGTCAGCTCGCTCGCCTGCACCGGCGATGCCAGCAAGGTTACGCCCGCCAGAGCGCAAAACAGGGTATTTTTAATAGTCATAATGTTATCTTGCAGAGGATATGATGGAGGCCACTATAGTGGTGGACTCTCTTTTCAAGTCAAGCAATCAGGCCAAAAAAGCACTCATTCCAACCAGTTTGACCATTTAATCGGTCATTTCGTGCAATTAACCAGCAATCGAACCAGCCGGGGATTTACAACCCTGATCAGCATGGTAGTATTCGCCGCACTGCTGCGGAGGGGTGGCAGAGCGGCTGAATGCACCGGTCTTGAAAACCGGCGATGGGCGACCATCCGTGGGTTCAAATCCCACCTCCTCCGCCATTTATTCCGAGCCCATGCAACGCAAGTTGCGTGGGCTTTTTGTTTTTATCCCTTCTCTATGTCCCATCACTTTACCTTTCATGGCGCTTCATATGCCGCCTCACTGTAATTCACCACTGAAACACTCTGTTTTCTACCCCCACAGCTCTCTGAACTGAAGGAGAGAGGTTAAAAACTCGGCAAGCTGATGATGGAGAAGATCATCCGCTACGCTGACGAACAGGGCATTGGCCAGCTCTCCGGCATGACCATGCCGAGCAATCGTGGCATGGTAACCCTCGCTAGGCGACTCGGCTTTACCATTGATGTCCAGATGGAGGAGGGGGTGGTCAATATGGCTCTTCCCTGTGGGGCTGTAGCCCAGTGACGGGGATGGGTGGAAGCGAGTAATCCAGCAAAAATGGTTGTGAATCACCG
>NZ_CAWNWX010000034.1:0-1222 GCF_963878195.1 Aeromonas sp. HMWF016 | reverse complement strand
ATGCCATTTTTACCTTTATCAATCTCATCAAATGAAATATCATTTTGTTTATTCAAGAAAATAGTAATTGATGTGATTGAAATTAAAATTGCTACTATTAAAACGAAGGCGGCAGTAGTATGTTTTTTATTTTTTAGTTTTTTCTCAAGGGGGAGGCTGGCTGTGTGGAATGGGGCTTTGGTCGCTACTACATTTAATACATAGCCAACACGTGGGATGGTTCTTATGGCATCACGTGCGCCTAGAGATTCAAATTTACGTCTTAGACCTAAAATAGCTTTATTCAACCCAATATCGCTTGCAGCTTGGTCATTCCAGATTTCCTTAATGATTGTACTACGCTCAACTGGGGCTGTTGGCGTAGCACATAATAATTCTAATAGTGCCGTCTCTTTTTGACTAAGTTGGACTACATGGCTTTCCGTGCTAATTTGAAATAAATGTGGTAAGAAGGTGATTTGACTGTCAATAATAAATTTAAGATGTGTATTCATGCAACCCTCCATGAATATATTTAGATGCTTATGCATAGAAAATATATTCATTCTATATTAAATTTTTATTGATCACAAAATATTTTTATACCTCAGAGCGCTAGTATCAGGCATCGGAGTGCAATGTCCTCGTCTACTTGTTGAACAAGGGGATTCTATTTCTTCTTTTCTTTAGCTTGCATACTCCATGTTTCACAATAGCTTTTGGATTGCAACGTAGGTTTTTCATGCTTGGCGCATTGTGTAAGTTGTTGTTTATATTGCGTTTTAAGATTATTTATTATGAATTTTACTGTTGCGAAACGAGTTGTGAAAATACGCGCTCCTTAAAAAACACTTGAACACTAATACTAATCTAGGTTCGTTCTGACTAGGAGTTGTTCTCATCGTACTCATGTTTAAGGTGCTGTAATTTTTAACTATGAATCGTACCTTTAATTTGAGTGGGTTCGTTAGAGGACCGTTGCGAGGTACTAGGGTGCAAATACTTTATTTGGAATGATTGATCTCTATCAAGCTGAGAAGTCATTTTTAACAAATTCAGGAATACAGGCTAGAGCAATTTAGTGATAGGTGAGACACGATATATTTTTATATAAATTCGATTTAAAAAGATATGGCCTTAGGAATTCAGCGTTCCTCCTGCACGGTGTAAATAGGTGAACGGTTTGGGGTGCATAAGGCTTTGTTGCAGGCATTGATTGTCTGCATGCTACTGAATTATGGAT
>NZ_CAWNWX010000033.1:10923-25991 GCF_963878195.1 Aeromonas sp. HMWF016 | reverse complement strand
CCAAATAAAGACTCCATCGCTACCCCCCCCTCCCCTCTGCCATCCTGCCAGCAATTAATTAGTCACTATTTTATCGTCTGTTTTTCACTCACCTCGGTAAAAAATAGTGGCCAAAGCGCTTCCCCAGATAAAACAAACGGTTGCCCGCAGAGCGCGTGAATATTTCAATCAACGGCCAATTAATAACCTTACTCAAAAGGGCGTTTTGATTATTTATACCTGAGCATGAACCCGCAGAGTGTGTGTCATTATAAGCTTAACGACAGATGAACAGACTGTGTCCCATGAAACGCATCTTTATATCCGATTAGCTCCCTTCCCATCGCAATCCTTTGATTTCCCCCCGATGTTGTATCCACACATACCTGATGTGTTCGGGGCGATCTGCTGTGGCAAACGTGTAAACATCAAACTGACAAGATGAACTCATGAACTGTGATAAACAACAAGCCATGTCCGGCATCATGCTGGCGGCGATTGGCGTAGTCTATGGCGATATCGGCACCAGCCCGCTCTATACCTTGCGCGAGTGCCTGTCAGGTCAATTCGGGTTCGGCGTCGAGCCGGCCTCCATTCTCGGCTTTCTCTCGCTGATCTTCTGGCTGCTGATCCTGGTGGTGTCGGTCAAGTACCTCTCCTTTGTGATGCGGGCCGACAACGCCGGCGAGGGTGGCATTCTCACCCTGATGTCGCTGGCAACCCGCAACGCCTCCACCCGCTGGACGCCGCTGCTGATCATCCTCGGCCTGATTGGCGGCAGCTTCTTCTATGGTGAGGTGGTGATCACCCCGGCGATGTCGGTGATGTCGGCCATCGAGGGTCTGAGCATTCTCACCCCCGCCCTCGACCCCTATATCGTCACCCTTTCGGTGCTGGTGCTGACCCTGCTGTTTGCCATCCAGAAACATGGCACCGCCATGGTGGGCAAGCTGTTTGCCCCCATCATGCTGATCTGGTTTATGACGCTGGCGGTGCTGGGGCTGCGCGGCATCATCCACAACCCCGAGGTGCTGGGTGCGCTCAACCCCATCTGGGCGGTGCGCTTCTTTATCCAGTACCAGACCACCTCCTTCTTTGCCCTCGGCGCCGTGGTGCTGGCCATCACCGGGGTGGAGGCGCTCTACGCGGATATGGGCCACTTTGGCAAAAATCCGATCCGCCTCGCCTGGTTTATCGTGGTGCTGCCCTCGCTGGTGCTCAACTACTTCGGTCAGGGGGCGCTGCTGCTAAGTAATCCCGCCGCCATTGCCAACCCCTTCTTCCTGCTCGCGCCGAAATGGGCGCTGGTACCGCTGCTGCTGCTGGCAACCATGGCGACGGTGATCGCCTCGCAGGCGGTGATCTCCGGGGTCTTTTCGCTGACCCGGCAGGCGGTGCGCCTCGGTTATCTCTCCCCCATTCGCATCGTTCACACCTCCGAGCAGGAGTCCGGCCAGATCTATATTCCGGTCATCAACTGGATGCTCTATATCTCGGTGGTGATCGTCATCATGAGCTTCGAGCACTCCAGCAATCTGGCGGCGGCCTACGGCATCGCGGTGACCGGCACCATGGTGCTTACCTCCATCCTCTCCTGCTCGGTGGCCAAGAACAGCTGGCACTGGAACAAGTATCTGGTGGCCATCCTGTTTGCCGCGCTGCTCTGTATCGACGTGCCGCTGTTTGCCGCCAACCTCGCCAAGATCTTCTCCGGTGGCTGGCTGCCGCTCACCCTGGGCGCGGTGATGTTCACCGTGATGACCAGCTGGAAGAGCGAGCGTTTCCAGCTTATTCGTCGCCTGAATGAGCACGGCAACTCCCTTGAGCCGATGATCGCCTCGCTGGAAAAATCCCCGCCAACCCGGGTGGCCGGCACTGCCGTCTATATGTCGCGGGTGGTCAATGTGATCCCCCATGCGCTCCTGCACAACCTCAAGCACAACAAGGTGCTGCACGAGCGGATCATCCTGCTCACCCTGCGGGTGGAGGATGTGCCCTACGTCCACAATGTGCGCCGGGTCTGCATCGAGCAGCTCTCCCCCACCTTCTGGCGGGTAGTAGCCAGCTACGGCTGGCGCGAAACCCCGAACGTGGAGGAGATCTTCCACCGCTGCAACGCCGAGGGGCTGAGCTGCCGGATGATGGAGACCTCGTTCTTTATGGCCCACGAGTCGCTCATCATGAAAGACCGCCCCTGGTATCTCTATCTGCGCGGCAAGCTCTTTATGCTGCTGCAGCGCAACGCCCTGCGCGCCCCGGATCAGTTCGAGATCCCGCCCAACCGGGTTATCGAGCTGGGTTCGCAGGTGGATATCTGATGGCGGGTTGATGGCCTCTTAAAGGCATAGAAAACCTCAGCAAATAGAGAGGGAGGCATTGGCCTCCCTCTTCTTTTCCGTTAACCCCGATTACCGCCCCCTCATCCCCAGCCCTTCTCCCGCAAGGGGAGAAGGGGGCAAACCACGGCAAATCGAACCAGCTCATTTCCCCTCACACAACAGCCGTAGGGTGCAACAAGCGCAGCGCCGTGCACCGCGAACATATTTGATAGCGGTGCAATTCACTGCGTTCTTTGCACCCTGCTTATGCTGCGTTTTCCAAGGTGACGAACCCTCTTGGCGGCTTCGTCACAAGTGACGAACGTCACAGTTCGACAGCCACATTCGCGCCTTCACTCAACCACACGAAGATTTTTATTTATTTAAAAACAGCCAGTTAAAACCAATTTCGCTGCAAAAACCATTCTGGCCCGTATCTTGCCAACCAGCCCCTACTTTCTCCGTTCGCGACACGACAAGGTAGGCTATGAACCGCTTCGTTATCGCTGACCCCAAGCTTTGTATCGGCTGTGGCACCTGTATGGCGGCCTGCAGCGAGGTACACAAGGCGCAAGGTTTGCAGCAAGCCCCCCGTTTAACCGTTATGCGACACGAGCAGGCGACCATGCCGGTTCAGTGCCGTCACTGTGACGATGCCCCCTGCATCAAGGTGTGCCCGGTCGAGGCAATTCGCCAGACCGGCGATTGCGTGCAACTCAACGAGTCGCTCTGCATCGGCTGCAACCTCTGCGCCGTGGCCTGCCCCTTTGGTGCCATCCAGAGCGGCGGCAGCCGTCCGGTGGCCGTGGCCACCAGTTACGACACCTATATCCCCTGCTCCATCCGCTCCAGCAACCCCTCCACCTCCGCCGGCCTGCGCTGCTTTGGCGAGGATCTGCTGAGCTGGGAGCCGGGGGTGCGCAGCATCGCGGTCAAGTGCGACCTGTGCGAGTTTCGCACCGATGGTCCGGCCTGTGTCGGTGCCTGTCCCTCCCAGGCACTGAAGCTGGTCAATGACGGCGACTCCGAACGCGCCGCCCGTATCCGTCGCCAGCAAGCGGCCGACACCAACCCGCAAGGGGCCTCCGCCTTCTCGGCGCCTGCCACGGCGCTCCCTGCATCCGATTTATCTACCACAGAGGGAGTTCGCTGATGTTGTCCCCCCTTGTTATGGCCACGCTCCTGCTCTTTTTGCTGGGCGCTGCCGCCGGTTTGCTCCTGCAAAAGCTGCCCGCACTGGCCAACCGCCTCAATAGCGGCTTTGCCCTGCTGGGCTCGCTCGCGGGTCTGGTCGCCGCCATCCAGATCTTTGCCCAAGGCGCCCCCGTCGACGGCCAGCTCTGGCTGCTGGGCTCGGTGCACCTCGACATGCTGGCCGCGCTGATGCTGCTGGTGATTAGCACCGTTGGCGTCGCCGTCGCCCTCTACTCCTTTGCCTATATCCGCGAATATCAGGGCAAGGGGGATGTGGCCATCGGCGCGCTGATGAACCTCTTCCTGTTCGCCATGGTGGGCATGGTACTGGCCGACAACGCGCTCGGTTTCTTGCTCTGCTACGAGCTGGTAACCCTCACCACCTACTGGCTGGTCAAGACCAACCCGGATGCTGCCAAACAGAGCCGCCTCTATCTGGTGATGAACCATATCGGCATGGCGCTGGTGCTGATCGCCTTCTGGCTGCTCTGCCGTGAAAGCGGTTCGCTGGAGTTCGCCGCGCTGCGCGAGCACCATCTGGCGGGCGGTTTGGCCTCTCTGGTGTTCCTGCTAAGCTTCTGCGGTTTTGGCCTGCGCGCCGGTTTCGTGCCGCTGCACGGCTGGCTGCCAGTGGCCGAGCCCGTTGCACCCTCCCATATCTCGGCGCTGATGTCCGGCGTGATGGTGAAGCTGGGTCTCTTTGGCATCTTGCGGGTCAGCATCGATTTTCTCGGCGCCAGCCAGCTCTGGTGGGGCTATGTGGTGCTGATCTTCGGCGCCTGCTCGGCTGTGCTCGGGGTGCTGTTTGCGCTGGCCGAGCATGACCTCAAGCGGCTGCTCGCCTACCACACGGTGGAGAACATCGGCATCATCCTGATGGGGATGGGGATCGGCATGATCGGCATCGCCAACCAGCAACCGGCACTGGTGGTGCTGGGGCTGCTCGGCGCCCTCTATCACCTGCTCAACCACGCCATCTTCAAGAGCCTGCTCTTTATGGGCACCGGCTCTGTGATGTTCCGCCTGCACACCCGCGACATGGACAAGATGGGTGGTCTTGCCAAGCTGATGCCCTGGACTGCGCTGGCGTTCCTGATCGGTGCCATGGCCATCTCGGCGCTGCCGCCGCTCAACGGCTTTGTCAGCGAGTGGTTTATCTACCAGTCGCTCCTTTCCATGACCAAACTCGGCACCTCTGTCGTCGCGCCGCTCGCGGTAGTGATGCTGGCAGTGACCGGCGCCATGGCGGTGATGTGTTTCGTCAAGGTGTATGGCATCTGCTTCTGCGGCGCACCTCGCAGCGAACACGCGAGCCATGCCCGCGAAGTGCCGGGCGCCATGGTGGCAGGCACCCTGCTGCTGGCCGCCGTCTGTCTGGTGCTGGGTCTGGGCGCCCCCTGGATTGCCCCCCATATCGCCAGCTATGGCCAAGCCTTGGTAAGCGGCCAAATGAACGTGGCCACCGGTGCCACCCTGCTGCCGCTCGATAGCAGCCAGGCAATCCTCTCCCCACCCGTTATCGCCATCACCCTGCTGGGTCTGTTCCTCATCCCGCTGCTGGTACTGGCCATCTTCAAGGGGCCCAAGCTCGGTCGTCGTCACGCCGGCACCCCTTGGGCCTGTGGTTACGCCTATGAGGAGCGCATGAGCCTTACCTCCGGCGGTGTCACCCACACCTTGCGCCAACTCTGCGCGCCGCTCTATCGCAAACAGCCGCAGCTCGATCTGGCCAGCGCCCTGCACGGGGTGAGCGATACCAGCGGGACAACCGGCTGGCTACTGCACGGTGTTGTGCTGGCACTCTTTATCCTGATGGCTGTAGGAGTCTGATATGCCTGTTCTTGAAATGCCGAGCTGGGGCATGGTTGCCCTCGCCCTGACCCAGGCCATCGCCATGCTGGCGCTGGCGCCGCTCGCCACCGGTTTCAACCGGGTGCTGCGGGCCAAGATGCACTCCCGTCAGGGGCCGGGCCTGCTGCAGGATTACCGGGATATCGCCAAGCTCCTGCGCCGTCAGGAGGTGACCCCCGAGCCTGCCGGCATCATCTTCAACCTGATGCCTGCGCTGCTCATTGCCGCCCTCTTGCTGGTGGGGATGGCGCTGCCAACCCTGACTCACGAGTCTCCCTTCCCCATCGCCGGGGATCTCATCACCGACATCTATCTGTTCGCCATCTTCCGCTTCTTTTTCTCCCTCTCGGGGCTAGACAGCGGCAGCATGTTTGCAGGGATCGGCTCCCGCCGCGAACTGACCCTCGGCATTCTGGTGGAGCCCATTCTGGTGCTTGCCTGCTTCATCATGGCGATGATGGTGGGCAGCTCGGATCTGGGCAACATCAGCAGCTATGTGGCGACCCAGCCGCTGGCCGCGCCCATCGCCACCCTGCTGGCGGGTGCCGCCTGCGCCTTCGCGGTGTTTGTCGAGATGGGCAAGCTGCCCTTTGACTGCGCCGAAGCCGAGCAGGAGCTGCAGGAGGGGCCGCTCACCGAGTACTCCGGTGCGGGCCTAGCCCTGCTCAAACTCTCCATCGGCCTCAAGCAGCTGGTAGTGGTGCAGCTCTTTCTGGTGATTTTCCTGCCCTTCGGCAAGGCGGCCAACTGGAGTCTGCCTGCGCTCATCGGCGCGGCGCTGATCCTCGCCTGCAAGCTGCTGGTGGCCTTTTTGCTGGCTGGCATCATCGAAAACGCCATGGCCCGTACCCAGTTCGTGCGCACCCACAAGCTCACCCGCTACGGCTTGGGGCTGGCCCTGCTGGCGCTGCTCGCCTATCTGGTCGGGGTCTGAACCATGCCCGCCAGCACAGCAACTTTTTCCGATTTCATCATTTGTGAATGCTCATTCCCGAACATTAAAGTGAGAACTGCATGACCATCGCCATTTCGGATCGCATCGGCTGCGACTACATCCAGCAGGTGCGAGCACAACTGCCCCACGCCATCGTCGACGAGGAGTGGCAAACCGCCGATCAGGCCACCATTACCGTCAAGCCCACCAGTCTGGTCGAGACGGCCAGCCTGATCTTCCATCAGCTGGGGGGCTGGCTTCCGCTCTCCTTTGCCAATGACGAGCGCAGCATCAACGGCCACTTCGCCGTCTACCACGTCTTCTCCATGGAGGGCGACACCAAGTGCTGGATCACCGTCAAGGTGCTAGTAGATGCCGATACCCAGGAATACCCCTCCATCACCCCGACCATTCCGGCGGCGGTGTGGGGCGAGCGGGAGATCCGCGACATGTACGGCCTGCGCGCCATTGGTCTGCCAGACGAACGTCGTCTGGTGCTGCCTGACGACTGGCCGGAGGATATCCATCCCCTGCGCAAGGACGCCATGGATTATCGCCAGCGCCCGATGCCCACCACCGACACCGAGACCTACCCCTTCGTCAATGAGCTCGGCAGTGATGCCAACCGCATCGTGCCGGTCGGCCCGCTGCACATCACCTCGGACGAACCGGGCCACTTTCGTCTGTTCGTCGATGGGGAAGACATCATCGATGCTGACTACCGCCTCTTCTATGTCCATCGCGGCATGGAGAAGCTGGCGGAAACCCGGATGGGCTACAACGAAGTGGCCTTCCTGACCGACCGGGTCTGCGGCATCTGCGGCTTTACCCACAGCGTCGCCTACACCACCTCGGTGGAGAACGCCATGGGTATTCCGGTGCCGGAGCGGGCCAAGATGATCCGCGCCGTGCTGCTGGAGGTGGAGCGCCTGCACAGCCATATCCTCAACATCGGCCTGTCGAGCCACTTCACCGGTTTCGACACCGGCTTCATGCAGTTCTTCCGGGTGCGGGAGAAATCCATGACCCTGGCCGAGCTGCTGACCGGCGCCCGCAAGACCTACGGCCTCAACCTGATTGGCGGGGTACGCCGCGACATCTTCAAGGAAGATCGCATCAAGGGTGCCCAACTGGTGCGGGAACTGCGTGATGAGCTCAAACCCTTGGTCGCCATGCTGCTGGATACCGCCAACATCTCCTCCCGCCTCATCGGTATCGGCAAGCTCGACCCGCAAATTGCCCGCGATTTCAGCTGCGTCGGCCCCATGGTGCGGGCGAGCGGCTTCAAGCGCGACGTGCGCCGGGTCCACGACTTTGCCGGTTACCGCGAACTGCCGATGGAGATCCAGACCAAGGCGGGTTGCGATGTGCAGTCCCGCCTGCTGGTGCGCATCCACGAGCTCTACGACTCCCTCGACATGATTGAGTTCGGCCTGGAGCACCTGCCGGAGGGGCCGCTTTTGACCGAAGGGTTTACCTATCAGCCGGGCAAGTTTGCGCTGGGCTTTACCGAGGCCCCCCGCGGCGAGAACGTCCACTGGAGCATGACGGGGGATAACCAGAAGCTGTTCCGCTGGCGCTGCCGCGCCGCCACCTACGCCAACTGGCCCGCCCTGCGCTACATGCTGCGCGGCAATACCGTGGCGGATGCGCCGCTGATTATCGGCAGTCTGGATCCCTGCTACTCCTGTACCGATCGGGTCACTCTGGTCGACCCCAAGAAGGGCAAGTCCACCGTGGTCTCCTACAAGGAGATCGAGCGCTACGGCATCGACCGCAAACACTCTCCGCTCAAATAAGGGGTCATCATGATCAAGCTGTTCAAGACCATCCTCAAGGCTGGCACCCCGACCGCCAAGTACCCCTTCGCCCCTTACGAGGTGAACCGGGATTTTCGCGGCAAACCCAAATACCAGGCAGATCAGTGCATCGCCTGCGCCGCCTGCACCAAGGCCTGCCCGGCCAACGCGCTGGTGATGGAAGTGGACATGGAGACCGGCGAACGGCGCTGGGAGATCTCCATGGCGCGCTGCATCTTCTGCGGCCGCTGCGAGGAGGTCTGCCCGACCCGCGCCATCGCCCTCTCCCCCGAGTTCGAACTGGCGGTGACCAACAAGGCCGACCTCTATGAGGAGGCCCGCTTCGCGCTGGCCCCCTGCACCCTGTGCGGCACCTACTTTGCCCCGAGCAAGCTGGTGGCGCTGGTGGAGGACACCCTCAAACAGGCAGGCACACCGCTGGCCACCCCGGAGCGGCTGCACCACTGCCCCGACTGCAAACGAAAACAGAGCATGCTGAGCCAGCCTGACTCGGCCCTGATCACACCGATAGCCACACCGATGGCCGCACAAAAGGAGTGGATGTGATGAGCAAGATCAAAGGCATAGAACCGGTTGTCGGCCATGCCCATACCCGCGCCGTGCCGCTGGCACAGGATCCCGAGATCACCAAACTCAAGAAGACCCTGCTCAAGGACATTCGCCGCTCGGCCTATGTCTACCGGGTCGATTGCGGCGGCTGCAACGCCTGCGAGATCGAGATCTTCGCCACCATCACCCCGCTGTTCGATGCCGAGCGCTTCGGCATCAAGGTGGTCGCCTCTCCCCGTCACGCCGACATCCTGCTCTTTACCGGCGCGGTAACCCGGGCGATGCGGGTACCGGCCCTGCGCGCCTATGAAGCGGCCCCCGATCCCAAGATCTGCATCGCCTACGGCGCCTGCGGCTGTGACGGCGGCATCTTCCACGACCTCTACTGCGTCTGGGGCGGCACCGACAAAATCGTGCCGGTGGATGTCTATATCCCCGGCTGCCCCCCCACTCCCGCAGCGACCATCTATGGCTTTGCGGTGGCGCTCGGTCTGCTGGAGCAGAAACTGAAAGCCACCAGCCACGAGGTGCAACCGGGTGAGCGGGTCGAGCTGCGCCACACCGGCATCCCCAACGAGATCCGGGTGATGATCGAGCGCGAAGCGCGCCGCATGGCCGGTTACCGGCAGGGGCGGATCATCGCCGACGAGTTCATGGCCCTGCTCGAAGGAGCGACCCAGCAGGATGTGGATCTGCGTATCCAGAGCTACCTCGATCAGCACGACGATCCGCGTCTGGCGGAGATCGTCAACAACCTCGCAAGCGCCTGCCTCAACCGGGCGGCCGGCAAGGGAGAGGCGGTGCATGGCTGACGAGGTTTTCTTCTATCGCCTCTCGCGCAAGTTCGTCGACGAGCAGTTCGACGTCCCCGAGGAAGCCAAAGAGGTGATGTACTACAGCCTCGCCATCGGCCACCACCTCGGCATCGTCGATTGCCTGCGAGCAGACCTGGTCTGCTCGCTGACCGGTTATCGCGACTGGGTAGCCAAGCTGCCAGAAGGGAGCGAGGCGCGCCGCAAGATGGAGGGGTTTCTCACCTTTGGCGAGATCACCATCTATCGCGAGCACTGCCACATGCTGGCCTGCGCCTTCGACCGACTGCGCAAAGCCGACAATGTGCTCGATGAGCAGGAGCTGGGCTGGACCAACACCTTTATGGATCAGCTCACCGCCCTCTTTAACGACCCCCATATGTACCTGATGGTAAGGAGCCGCTGATGGGCTGCAATCTCGTGTTGACCGTGGGCAATGCCATGATGGGGGACGACGGTGCCGGCCCTTATCTCGCCGACAAGCTGCAGGCCACCCCCCTGCCCGGCTGGATCCATATCGATGGCGGCATCGCGCCAGAAAATGTGGTCTACAAGGTGCGGGAGCTGCAACCGGAGCGGGTGGTGCTGGTAGATGCCGCCGAGATCGGCGAGAAGGCGGGAACCCTGCAGGTGATCCCCCCCGAGACCATCGCCGAGATGTTTATCTTCTCGACCCACAATATGCCGCTCAATTTTTTGATCGACGAGCTCAAGACCTTTGTCCCCGAGGTGATCTTTGTCGGGGTACAACCGGCCATCGTGGCGTTCTCCTTCCCGATGACCGAGATGGTGAGCGAGGCGATGGATTATCTTTATCAGCACCTTGATGCCGCCAGGGATACCAGTCTGTTAATAGATAAACTGGATCAGTGGAATATTGCCAACGCCAACCGGTGATTATTTAGCGAGTTGTTAACGACCGTTATTGATCGACGGTTCCGGCAATGTGATCGAGGCCCGATGTTAAATTAAAAACATCGGGCTAATTGTGCTGAACTTGATATAAAACAAGGTTCTTTTATTTTTTCAAAAAATCGCTAACACTCGCTTTTTTATGACAAAAAAAGCGTTGCCAGTCACAGAAATTTGCCACAAAATGGCGGCCGTTACGGAAGTTGATGGGGTCTGGTGGCCTCCTCGGTCTTCAAAACCGATGTGAGCCGAGAAGGCTTTGGCAGGTTCGATTCCTGCCTCTTCCGCCAAATTTATCTATTGAACAAATACTCTCTCGTTGAGTTTATCTGCCCGAGTTTTATTTTCATCGTTTGTTCAAAATGTTTGAAAGAATACCTTAGTAAAAGGTGCTTGCCGCTTGCCAATATAATCCGAACTCAGGTTATCTCGCTGGCCAAAAATTAATTTATCAGCATCGATGCAGCATTAATTTACACCCGCTCATTTATGCACCCAGTTTGCAGTTATCCGCAAATCGCCAGCAGTGCCATAACCCGTCAGCTCGGCCTCTCTATCGGCAAACCGGTGCGCATCCCGAACCCACGCACTGCACTGGTAATCCCATGCCGAACTCGTCTCACGCGCCAGCCATCCCCCACCGCCAGCCAGCATCAGATCAGGCTGCCGACGATTCACTGCCAGATTCACAGCAACAGCCCAGCCAGCAACAAACGCGCCGTTTGCCGCAAGTGGAACAGCTGCTGCAGCAACCCTTTCTCACCGATTTTATCGAGGCGCTGAGCCGCCCGCTGGTAACCCAGGCGGTGCGCGATACCCTGAGCGAACTGCGCCAGAGCGAGGCGTTTCGCCAGCATGGGGTTGCCTCCGAGCAGATCGAGGTGCTGATTGTCAAACGCTGCCGGCAGCAGTTGCGCCAGCGTCAGACCCGGGTGATCAACGCCACCGGCACCCTGGTGCATACCAATCTGGGGCGCTCGCCACTCAGTCATGAGCTGTGGGACGAGGTGCGTGACCTCAACACCGGCTACAACAATCTGGAGCTGGATCTCGCCACCGGCAAGCGCGGCGGGCGCAAGGGGCTGATCGCCCCCCTGCTTGGCTGCCTCACCCAGGCTGAGGATTCGCTGGTGGTCAACAACAACGCCGCTTCGCTCTTTTTGCTGCTGCAGGAGATAGCAAAGGGGCGCGAGGTGATCGTCTCACGGGGCGAGCAGATCCAGATTGGCGGCGGATTTCGCATCCCCGACATTCTGGCCCTCTCCGGCGCCAAACTGGTGGAGGTGGGCACCACCAATATCACCACCGCCAAAGATTACCTCGATGCCATCACCGATCAGACCGCGCTGGTGCTGATGGTGCACAAATCCAATTTCGCCATTCGCGGTTTTACCGAATCCCCTGATATTGGCGAGGTAGCCCGCGCCCTGCCGGAACACGTGGTGCTGGCGGTGGATCAGGGCTCGGGCTTGACCACCGAGGAGTTTGCACCGGATGAAACCTCGGTGCGCCAGTACATCAAGGCGGGGGCGGATCTGGTCTGCTACTCCGGCGACAAGCTGCTGGGGGGCCCGCAATCGGGCATCATCAGCGGCCGCAGCGACCTCATCAAGCGGCTGGAAAAACACCCCATGATGCGCACCTTCCGCCCTAGCCGCATCGTCTACTCCCTGCTCGAACGCCTGCTCATTCACAAGCTCAACAAGTCCCCCGTCGGCGAAGGGATTGCCCAGCGCACCCTGAGCAACCCTGCCGCCATGCAGGCCAGAGCCTCCCAGCTGATGGCCGCCCTGCCCGGCTGCTTTGTGCCGGTCCCCGCCCAGCTGGTGGTAGGTGGCGGCACCTTGCCGGACGAATTCTACCCGGCGCCAGCGCTGGAGTGCACCGACCCGCGCCCGGCTCAGCAGCTGCTCGATGATTTGCGCGAACTGCCGGTGCCGGTCATCGCCACCGTGCGCCAGCAGAAGGTGCTGCTCAATATGGCGACCCTGCTGCCGACCGAGATGGAGCTGCTGATCGCCCAGCTTAACGAGCTGCTGTTGCCCGCCCCGATCAATGCAACAGAGGAGCCCTGATCCCATGACTTCCTATCGCGCCGTTATCGGGCTTGCCGGCCATGTAGACCACGGCAAGACCCTGCTGATCAAGGCCCTCACCGGCATCACCACCGCCCGCGCCCATGAGCAGGCCATCGGCATGACCCAGGATCTCGGCTTTGCCCACTTTGACGACGGTCAGGGCAACACCATAGGTGTCATCGACGTGCCCGGCCACGAGCGCTATATCCGCAATATGGTGGCGGGGCTCTGGAGTCTGGATCTGGTGCTGCTGGTGATTGCCGCAGACGAGGGGTGGATGCCGATGACCGGCGATCACCTGCGCCTGCTCAAGGCGATGGGGGTGCCGCGCCTGCTGGTCTGCATCAACAAGTGCGATCTGGTCTCCCCCGACGAGCTGGCATTCCTCGAAGATAGCCTGCTGGAGCGGGTGATGGACGAGAGCGGCATGGTGCCCGACATCGTCAGCGTCAGCGCCAAAACCGGTGCCAACATGGCCGCCCTGCACGCCGCCATCGTGCGCCAGCTTGCCGATCTGCCAGCATCGCACGCTGCCCGCGAACAGAGCGCCCCGCGACTGTATGTAGACAGAGTCTTTACCGCCAATGGCACCGGTACCGTGCTCACCGGCACCTTGCAGCAGGGCAGCCTCAAGGTGGGGGACAAGCTGCGCCTCTACCCCGCCGATCGGGAGGTACAGGTGCGCTCCCTGCAGGCCTATCACCAGAGCGTCGAGGAAATTGGCGCAGTCTGTCGGGTGGCGGTGGGCCTTAAAAAAGTGCCTCACAAGGAGGTGGCCCGCGGTCACTGCCTTACCAGCGCAGCTGGCCAGTGCGAGGCGGCGACGCACCTTATCGTGCGGCTCAACGGCGAGAGCCTGAGCGCCAAGGCGCTACGCACGCAGGAGGTCGAGGTGGCCCTCGGCAGCTGGCACGGCCGGGCGCGCTTTGTACCAATAAAAGACTCCCAGCTGGCACGACTGATCTTTACCAGCCCCATCCCCTGCTTTTTCGGCCAGCCGCTCGCCATCATTCGTCACGGCAGCAGTGAACTGCTGCACGGCGCCCGCATCGTCTGGTGCGGCGATATCCACCCCGCCAGACGCAAGGCTCTGCATACCCTGCTGGGCGAGCTGCCAGATGAGCTCGAGCACCACAACCCTGCCACCCTGCAACTGGGGCTCAATGGCTATGTGCTGGCCAGCCGCTTTGACCAGCAGCCCGAGCAGGTCACCCCCCTCGGTGACTGGCTGCTGGACAACCACTGGCTGGCTCAAAGCCGCGATCAACTGCTGGCCACGCTGAAAAGTGAACCCCTTAGTGCCGCAGAGCTGGCGACCCGCTTTGGCATCGCCTTGCAGGTCACTCAAGCCCTGCTCCAGCAGCTCAAGAGCGAGCAGCTTGTTCGCTTGCATCATGACAAGTGGCAACCGGGCAGTGGCGATTCGGAAGATGATCTGGGGGAAGAGGCGCAGCTGGTGCTCAAGGTGGTGCGAGATCAAGGCAAGGAGGGTTACGAGCCCGGTAAACTGGGCCCCGGCGGCGTGGAGCTGGACCCCTTTGTCACCCGCAAGCTGCCCATCGCCCTGCAGCAGGGTTTGCAACAAAAAGGCGCCCTGCAAAAGCAGCTGCGCAACCTGGCGCGACTCAAGTATCTGGTGCAGCTCGATGGCCCCATCTACTACGACGCCGAGCTTTACAACCAGATGGTCGCCGCCGTGCTGGCGGGCCAGCAGGTGGGAGATCTGATCGACATGTCATCCTTAAAGGAGATCACCGGCTTGTCGCGTAAATACGCCATTCCGTTCTGCCTGCGCATGGAGATGGATGGCTGGGTGCGGCGCGAGGAGAACGAGCGCCGGGTGCTGCGTTTGCCGCAGACTCAAGATGAGATGGAGCCGGCATGAGCGCCACCATCGCCCCCTCTGGCTATCCCAATCCTGTGGCCAACCGGCTGCGCCGCGAATTTCATATCGACGGCATCGTACAGGGGGTCGGCTTTCGCCCCTTTGTCTATGGACTGGCACTGCGCCACGGCCTTGCCGGTTATGTGTTGAACGATGCCAACGGCGTCACCATTGGCGCCGAAGGATCGCCCGAGCAGCTGGCCAGCTTTGCCCGCGAACTGCGGGAACTGGCGCCGCCCTTAAGCCGAATCGATCACTTCAGCGAGCGGGAACTGCCCTTCGCTGATGATCCCGACTTCGATGGCCAATTTCATGGCCAGTTTCGAATTAAAGCGAGCCAGCAGCAGAGCGCCGCCACGGTCGCCATCTCGCCGGATCAGGGGATGTGCGAGGCGTGCGCCAACGATGTGGCCAATCCCGCAGATCGCCACCACCACTACCCCTTTACCAACTGCACCCACTGCGGTCCGCGCTACACCATCATCCGCCGCCTCCCCTACGATCGGCCCCACACCGCCATGGCGGGCTTTGCCATGTGCCCGCGCTGTGCGGCGGCCTATGAAAACCCGCTGGACAGACGCTACCACGCCCAGCCGGTGAGCTGCCCCGAGTGCGGGCCGCATCTGACCTGGCGCTCCGGCCGCGGCGATGCGCTGGCCGAGCGTGAGGATGCCCTGTACACCGCTGCCCGCGCCCTGCAAGCAGGCAAGCTTATCGCGGTCAAGGGGATGGGGGG
>NZ_CAWNWX010000033.1:10503-10902 GCF_963878195.1 Aeromonas sp. HMWF016 | reverse complement strand
CAAGCGACGCGAACGCAAGCCGCTGGCTGTGATGATGGGCTCCCTTGCCGAGGCCAAACTGCATGTCACCGGCAGCGAAGACGAGTGGACGCTGCTCGCCTCTCAGGCCAGACCCATCATCCTGCTGCGCAAACGCAAAAATGATGATCGGCACTCAGAATCTGGACAGTCAGCCACGCCGCTGGCTGAGGGGATAGCCCCAGGCATCCCCTACCTTGGGGTCATGCTCCCCTATACCCCGCTGCACCAGTTGCTGCTGGATGCCTGCGCCATGCCGCTGGTAGCCACCAGCGCCAACAGCCGCGGCAGCCCGATCCTCATCGAGTGCGAGGCGGTGGTCAGGGAACTCGGCAGCGAGATTGACGGCATCCTGGATCACAATCGCCCCATCCTGCACCC
>NZ_CAWNWX010000033.1:6786-10433 GCF_963878195.1 Aeromonas sp. HMWF016 | reverse complement strand
CTGGTGCAGTGGGCGGGCGGGCGACGCCAGACGTTGCGGCTGGCCCGGGGCTATGCCCCCTGTACCCCCAGCCTGAAAGAGGCGGTCAAGGCGCCGCTGCTGGCAGTCGGGGCGCAGCAGAAGAACCAGCTGGCGCTGGCCTTCGGTCGCCAGCGCATCTACAGCCCCTATATCGGCGATCTGCACAGTCTGCCGATGCAGGAGCACTTCGAGCAGACCCTGGCGACCTTTCGCGACCTCTACGATCTCAAGCCAGAACTGCTGGTCTCGGATCGCCACCCCGGCTACCTCAGCCATCAGTGGGCCAAGGGCTATTGCCAGAATCAAGGTGCAACCCATCTCGAGGTGCAGCACCATCACGCCCACCTGCTGGGGGTGATGGCCGAGCACAACATCACGGGCCCGGTGCTGGGTGTTGCCTTCGATGGCACCGGCCTTGGCGATGACGGCACCCTCTGGGGCGGCGAGCTGCTGATCGCAGACGTTCAGGGATTTGAGCGGGTTGCCCACCTTGCCCCCTTCAAGCTGATCGGCGGCGAAGCGGCCATTCGCGAGCCGATGCGCCAGCTGCTGGGGCTGCTGTTTGAATCGCACAGCCCTGAGGAGATCAGTGCCCTCGATATTCCGTTGATCAAGCAACGGCCCCTTAAGCGGATCAGCAACCTGCACCAGCTATGGCAGCTGGGTCGCAACGCCCCCTACACCAGCTCCATCGGTCGGCTATTCGATGCGGTGGCGGCGCTGCTGGGGGTGATCGACACCCCCGATTACGAGGGCGAAGCGGGGCTATTGCTGGAGGCGGCTGCCTTGCAGCTGGCCCCCGATGAACAGCCCTTCCCCCTCGCCTTTGATCTCAGCCAATCAACAGAGGGGCCACTGCGGATCCAGTGGGCAGAGCTGCTCCATACCCTTGTCAGCGAGAGGCGCAAAGGCACCGCCACCGCCCGCCTGGCGGCCGGTTTTATTCGCGCCATCAGCAATCTGGTCATCGCCCTGGCCGAGCGCTTCCCCGGCTATCCGGTGGCGCTCGGGGGCGGCGTCTTTCAAAACCGGGTGCTGATGGATCAGCTGGTACCCGCACTCGAAGCAGCCGGTCGGCAGGTATTGACCAGCGAAACCCTGCCGCTCAATGACGGTGGCATCGCTGCCGGTCAGCTCTGGTTTGCCATCCACCATCTTGCCACGCACCGCCCAACCACAGCCGGCTGTGCCACCTTGTCGGAGTCCTGAAATCCATGTGTCTATCCATCCCCTCTCAGGTGGTGCAGCTGCACCCCGAAGATAACTGCGTCACCGTCGACACCCTGGGGGTGCAGCGGCGCGTCAGCTGCATGCTGCTCGAAGAGCCTCTCAACATTGGCGACTATGTGCTGCTCCATATCGGTTTTGTGATGAGCAAGATTGACCAAGAGGAGGCGCAGGCCAGCCTCGAGAGCTTCCGCCAGATGGTGGCCCTGATGCCCAAACAGGATATCTTCCCATGCTGACCTTGAATGATCTCTTTCAGGGCTTTCGTCAGCCCGACGTCATCCGTGCCCTCGCCGCGCAAATTACCGAACTGGCCAAAGATCTGCCCGAGCCGCTGCGGGTGATGGAAGTGTGCGGCGGCCATACCCACACCATCATGAAGTACGGCCTGCACCAGCTGCTGCCGGCCAGCATCGAGTTTGTCCACGGCCCCGGCTGCCCGGTCTGCATCATGCCCAAAGAGCGCATCGATCAGGCCATCGAGCTGGCCCGCCAACCCAACGTCATTCTGGTCACCCTGGGTGACATGATCCGGGTGCCGGGCTCCAAGGGCACGCTGGCCCAACAGCGGGCCAAGGGGAGCGATATCCGCCCGGTCTATGATCCCCTCGACGCCCTGCGTATCGCCCAAGAGAATCCGGACAAAACCGTGGTCTTCTTCGCCATCGGCTTTGAAACCTCTACCCCGATGACCGCGGCGCTACTGGCTGCCGCTGAAGCGCAAGGGGTCGATAACCTGCTGTTTCATATCAACCATGTGCTGGTGCCGCCCGCCATTCATGCGGTGATGGCTGACGGGGTTGCCAAGGTGAACGCCTTTATCGGCCCCTCCCACGTCAGCGTCATCACCGGCGCCGATATCTACCTGCCCATCGTCGATCGCTATCAGGTGCCTGTGGTGGTGAGCGGCTTCGAGCCGGTGGATGTGATGGAGGCACTGCTGATGATGGTGCGTCAGAAGGTGGAGGGTCGCTACGCGCTGGAGGTGCAGTACACCCGCGCTGTCACTGCCAGTGGCAATAAAGCCGCCCAGCGGCTGGTCGAGCGCTTTTTCGAGACCCGCGAGCACTTTCGCTGGCGAGGTCTGGGGGATATCAACGCCTCCGCCCTGCGCCTGCGGGATGCATTTGCCAAGCGCGATGCGGAGCGTCACTTCCAGCTGGACCATACCCCCATCGATGACCACAAGGCGTGCCAGTGCGCCGATATCCTGCGCGGCTTGGCCAAGCCCAACCAGTGCAAAGTCTTTGGCCGGGGCTGCACCCCGACCCAGCCCATGGGCAGCTGCATGGTCAGCTCCGAAGGGGCCTGCAATGCCTACTACCGATATATGGGGATCCGATGAGAGAAATTCAGTTAAGCCACGGCGGCGGCGGTGTGGAAATGAATCAGCTGATCAACCAGCTCTTCTTTCGCCACTTTGGCAACGAGATCCTGCTGCGCGGTGAAGATGCCGCCCTGCTGCCGGTGAGCGGGCCCGTTGCCTTCACCACCGACAGCTTTACCGTCTCGCCACTGTTCTTCGAGGGGGGCGACATCGGCAAGCTGGCCATCGCTGGCACGGTCAATGATCTGGCCATGATGGGGGCCAAGCCCGAGTATCTGAGCTGCAGTTTTATCATCGAGGAGGGCTTCCCCTACGCCGATCTCGCCCGCATCGTCGAGTCGATGGCCGCGGAGCTTGCCAACAGCGGCGCCCGCATCGTCTGCGGCGACACCAAGGTGGTGCCCAAGGGGGCAGCCGACAAGATCTTTATCAACACCAGCGGGGTCGGCACCTTCCCGCTGCCCGAACAGAGCCGGGGTATCTCGGTGCGCAACCTCAAGGCCGGTGATGCCATTCTGGTGTCACGGGATATCGGCAGCCACGGCGCCTGCATCCTGATGGCCCGTGACGCCCTGCAACTGGGATCTGATCTCAAGAGCGACTGCACCACCCTCTGGCCGCAGGTAGAAGCGCTGCTAAAAGCGGGCATTACCCCCCACGCCCTGCGCGATGCCACCCGCGGTGGCCTTGCGGCCGTGCTCAACGAATGGAGCAGCGCCTCCGGTGTTGCCATCGAGTTGGAGGAGTCCGCCATTCCGGTCTGCGATCCGGTACGCGGCCTGTGCGAGCTCTACGGTTTCGAGCCCCATGATCTCGCCAACGAGGGGACCATGGTACTGGCCCTGCCTGCCGAACAGGCGCAGGACGCACTGGGCATCTTGCGGCAATTCAACCCCGCCGCCAGCCAGATCGGCGTGGTGCAGGCGAGTGATCGCCACAAGGTGATCCTCAACAACCCCTGGGGCAGCCGCCGTTATCTTGAGCTGCCGCAGGGAGAGCTCCTCCCGCGGATCTGTTAAGGAATCACCATGCACGAAATGTCTCTGGCCATGGCCGCCATCGATCTGGCAGC
>NZ_CAWNWX010000033.1:0-6776 GCF_963878195.1 Aeromonas sp. HMWF016 | reverse complement strand
ACCCAGCGGGGCTTTAACAAGGTGACCGCCCTCTGGCTCGAGGTCGGCAGCTTCTCCTGTGTCGACCCGGACACCATTGCCTTCTGTTTCGAGGCGGCCGCCAAGGGCACTGCCGTCGAAGGGGCCCAACTGCACTTTCAGCACAAAGCGGCAGAGGCCTGGTGTTACGACTGCAACCAGACGGTCACCCTCACCGAGCGCGGGCAGGCCTGTCCCGGGTGTGGCGGATACAAATTACGAGTCGCGCAGGGCGATAGCCTGCGCATCACCGACATCGAGGTAAGTTGATATGTGTAGCGTATGCGGATGCGGCCAGGCGCGGATCGCCGGCCATGAGCACGATCATGAACATGATCATGAACATCACCATGAACATGGTCATGAGCACGACCATCATCATGCTCATGACGCGCATCACCATCATGACCACGAGCAGAGCGCACCACGCACTCTGATCATTCACCACCACTATCACCATCAGGGGGATGTCCATCACCACTACCACGGGGTGCGAGCTCCCATAAGCCACGAGGGTCATGATCACCCCCATGAGCACCCCCACGGCCATCATCATGATCACGCCCACTCTCATGAGCACGGTCATTCCCACGCCCACCCCCATGATCACAACCATGACCATGACCATGACCATGACCATCAGCAGGGTGATCTGCACTATGGCAAAGGGGAAGCGGGATTGTCGGTGCCCGGCATGGGGCAACGTCAGCTGATCGCCATCGAGATGGATGTGCTGGCCAAGAACAATGCGCTGGCGGCCCACAACCGCGAGCACTTCACAGCCGCCGACCAGCTGGTGCTCAACTTGGTATCTAGCCCGGGTTCAGGCAAAACCACTTTGCTGTGCGAAACCCTGCGCCAACTGGCCGATAAACGCCCTTGCGCGGTGATTGAAGGAGATCAGCAGACCAGCGCCGATGCGGATCGCATCCGTGCCACCGGCGTGCCTGCCGTGCAGATCAACACCGGCAAGGGCTGCCATCTGGACGCCAAAATGGTCCACGACGCCTGCCACCAGCTGCCCGCCAATCAAGGGGGCATCCTCTTTATTGAGAATGTGGGCAATCTGGTCTGCCCCGCCAGCTTCGATCTCGGCGAGAAGTACAAGGTAGCGATCCTCTCCGTCACCGAGGGGGAAGAGAAGCCGCTGAAATACCCGGACATGTTCGCCGCCGCCCAGCTGATGGTGATCAACAAGATTGATCTGCTGCCCTACGTCAGCTTTGACGTGGCCCGCTGCATCGAGAACGCCAAACGGGTCAACCCCTATATCCAGGTGATCCAGGTCAGCGCCACTACAGGCGAAGGGATGGATGCCTGGCTGAACTGGCTGGCAAGTGCTTGAAATCAACCGGTTAAACGCCACTGATAACGGTAGAAAACAAGAGAGGGAGGCTGATGCCTCCCTCTCTTTTATCTGTAGACCTTGTCGGTCGTGCTATCCGTCCAAAATGGCCAGCATCCCACACTCGCTTCCCCTCACCCTGGCCCTCTCCCCAGGGAGAGGGAACCGGTTTGTGGATGCTAGCGAGATGCTCGAAGTACGCGCAGCCCCCCAGAAAGTCTGTAGGCATAACAACCCGCCCTGTTTCCTAAACCCTGAGCGTGGTGAGATGGCACCTTCTGCTCCCTTCTCCCCTTGCGGGAGAAGGGTTGGGGATGAGGGGAACCAACTCTCAAGCCGCGCTTTCGGTCAGCTCCCCAGATTCGGGCTGCACCTCACCAAAGCGCAGCACCCGATGACAGATCTGGCGCAGCAGTGCCTGCTGGTGACTGAAGATCACCATGCCAAGCCCGCGCTGCTCGCACTCAACCATCAACTCCCGCCAGAGCTGGCGCTGAATTTGCGGATCCAGCTGGGCGGTCACCTCGTCGGCAATCAGCAGTCGAGTGCGGGGATCGAGGGCGCGCAGCAGCGCGATGCGGGCCAGCTCGCCACCGGAGAGCTGACCGGGCTTGCGACTGAGCCACGCAGGCTTGACCATAAAGCGGGCCAGCATGGCGTCATCGGGGCGCCATACATCCCAGAGCGCCTGGCCGGTGGTGCGGTAGGGATTGAAGGTCAGTTCCGGGTGCTGGGGCACCAGCTGGATGGGGTTATACCCCTTCACTTGCTCAGGCACAGGCTGCCCATCCAGCCGCATTTCCCCGCTTCCCCGAATCGGTTGCCAACCCGCCAATACCCGCCCCAGCGTGGTCTTGCCATAACCGCTCGGGGCGGAGATGCCGAGCCGTTCGCCCGCTTTGACTGCCAGCGATAGCCCCTGCCAGAGGGGGCGTTCCCCCTGGGCAATGGTGAGACCTCGTACTTCAAACATCAGGAAACCTCCGGCACAGAGAAGAGCGCGTTGAACTCCGGCAGCGCCTGCCAGTGAGCACGGAGCATCTCGCTCCCCTGGCCTTGCCGCAGATGCTGGCTGCTCAAGGTGTCGCTCACCAGCCCCTGATGGAGCGCCACGATGCGATCGGCAAAACGGGCTGCCAGCGCCAGATCGTGAGTGACCCAGAGGATACCGCTGCCCTGATTGGCCAATTCGCGCAACTGGCTGAGTAACAGACAGGCCAGCCCTTCATCGAGCCAGGCGGTGATCTCGTCCGCCAGAATGTAGCGGGCGCCACCAAGCGCCGCAGTGCAGGCCAGAATGCGCTTGGCCATGCCGCCGGAAAGCTGGCGCGGATAACGGTCCAGAGTGGCAGCGGGCAGCTGGTAGCGCAGCAGTTGTTCACCAAGCCGCTCGCGAGAACCGTTCTGGCCACACAGACGCGCCGCACGTCCCAGCTGGCGCTCCACCGTCAGCAGCGGATTGAGGGCGCTCACCCCCTGCGGCACATAGCAGAGGGTGTGCCCGCGCAGACGGGCCCGACTGGCATCGCACAGAGGCGTGCCATCAAGGGAGATGGAACCGCGCATCCGCAGGTTGTCCGGCAGCAGGGTCAGGGCACTTTGCAGCAGCAGGCTCTTGCCCTCGCCGCTCCCCCCCACCAGCGCCACTATCTCCCCCGGCGCCAGTTGCAGGCTGATATCGGTCAGCAGGGGCTGCCAGCTGCGCCGTCCCAGCCAGGAGTAGTGGGCCGCCTCTATGGTCACATGGTCAAAACTCAGCATGGTTCACTCCTGTGCCACAGCAGCTGTTGCAAAGCGCGGGTAGCCTGATCAAACAGCAACACCAGCAGCAGCAACATCAGCCCCGGGAAGAGGGCCAGCCACCAGCCGCCACCGGCCAGATAACGCAGGGCATCGGCCAGCAGCAGACCCAGCGAGGCCTCATGGGCCGCCAACCCAAAGCCGAGAAAGCTCAAGGCGGCGCTGTGCAGCACCGCATGAGGAAACATCAGCAAGGTGCCGATAAAGCACTGAGGCAACAGCCCCGGCAGCAGGTGGGTGCGCCAGCGACGCAGCGCCCCCATCCCCTGACAGCGGGCCAGCACCACATAGTCGCTGCAGGCGATCCGCCGCGCTTCCGCGCAGAGAATGAGCGCCAGCTTGGGCCAGTGAGTCAGCGCCACCGCCAGGATCACTCCGCGCATGCCGCCTCCCACGGTAAAGCAGATCAGGATCAGCAGCAGCATATGGGGCAGCGCCAGCATGGCGTCAATGAGCAGCCGCACCGCCACATCGCATCTGGGATGAATGAGCGAGAGGCTTGCCGCCACCATCGCCAGCAGCCCACTGCAGAGAGCCGTGCTGATCCCCAGCTCCAGACTGGTGAGGGTGCCCTGAAAGGCGCGCAACCAGAGATCCCGCCCCATCTGATCGGTGCCGAACCAGTGGACCAGCGAGGGGGGTTGCTGGCGCGCCAGCAGATCCATCGGTACATCCTGATGGGAGAGACTCCAGCCGTAAGCGGCCAGCAGCGCCAATCCAATCAGGGCTACAGCGAGGCGCACTATGGAGGGAAGCGGATTAAACAGCATGCTCGCCCTCCCAGCCCCGATTGATGCGCGCCAGCAGCAAACTGGCCACTGTGTTGCCAATAAAGACCAGCAGGGTGCAGAAGAGGACAATACCCATCAGCAAAGGGATATCCCCCCGCAGCCCCGCATCCACGGTGGCCTGGCCGAGCCCCGGATAGGAGAAGACCTTTTCGGCCAAGAGCGATCCGCCAATCAGCTCGCCAAGGGAGGCAAACTGCAGGCAGAGCGCCGGGGTCAGGGCGTGGCGCAGCACGTGAAAACGCAGCATGGGCCAGCCGCCATCCCCCTGAGCGCGGGCGTAGCGGATAAAGTCGCTCGCCAGCACCTCTGCCACCCGCCCCCGGGTATGCAGGGCGATATTGCCCACCCCGAGCAGCGCCAGGGTAGTCACCGGCAGCAGCAGATGGCGTGCTCGCATAACCCAATCTGCCTCATCGGCGGAGAGGCCCGGCGTCCAGGCGCAGCAGACCGGCAACAGCGGCCAGTGCACCGCAAACAGGGCGAGCAGCAACAGGCCGACCCAGAAGGTGGGCAAGGAGGCGAGCAGGTAGGCAAAACGGCAAATCAGGCGATCGGGCCAGCGATTGAGATAGCGACCGGCGCAGAGGCCCAGCAAAATCCCGAAAAAACCGGATAGCAGCCAGGCACCCGCCAGCAGCAGGAAGGAGGCAGCAAAGCGCTGGCCTATTACCTCACCCACAGGTGCGTTGTAGATCATGGAGTAACCGAGATCCCCCCGCAGCACCTGGGTAAACCAGTGCCAGTAGCGCAGCCAAAGCGGCTGATCCAGCCCCCAGCGGGCAGCTATGCGGGCGTACTGCTCCGGCGGCACATGGAGCAGGTCGTTGCCGATATAGGCCTTGATGGGGTCGATGGGGGAGTAACTCAGCAGCACAAAGGTGGCGACAGAGACCAGACATAACAGCCCTGCCAGACGCAGCAGGGCTTTTAGCAACAAATAACCTGAATGACTCAAGGGCGAACTTAACGGCACGTCCACCGCCAATCCTGCAGGTTGTTGAGGAGTGACCAGCTACCGTGGATTTCCGGCGCCCCCTTGCCAAGATCGATGCAACGGTTGGCGAGATAGGTGTGCTGCACATTGAGCAGCCAGGCCCAGGCGGCGTCCCCCTGCACTCCGGCGCCGGTCTTGCCATCCCACTCCACCTGCTGCCAGAACGGCACGGCCGCCTGCCAGTTCGGGGCATCCAGCGCCTGCTTGAGGTGGCCATCCACCACAGGGTTGCTGTAGTAGCCCGGGTTGTAGAACTCCACGCCACCGGAGCCGCTCTGGTAGTGGTGATAGAGCTCCATGGGATCCAGACTCCCCCACCCCATCAGCACCGGATTGGCGTGCATCTCCCGCTCCACCTGCTCCCAGCTGCCGGACTTGAGGCTCACCTCGAGGCCGATGGGTTTGAGCATGGCCCGCACCGCTTCCGCCAGATCACGGCGGGTGCTGTCGCCACTGGTGTACCAGAGGGTAAAGGCGGCTCTCAGGTCGCCCTTGTGGCGAATACCGTCACTGCCCATCTTCCAGCCAGCCTCATCGAGCAGGGCGTTGGCATGGGCCGCATCCCCATCCTTGAAGGCGGTGGCTTTATTCAGCCAGGGCAAGCCTTCTACCGCGCTGTAGGCGGGGATGGCGTGTCCTTCCAGCAGCTGATCCGTCAGCAGTTTGCGGTCGATGGCGTAGTTGATGGCACGGCGCACCGCCACATCCGAGGTCACGTCGTTGCCGATGGGATAACCCTTGGCATCCTTGCCACCCGCAGGCGGAATGGGGAAGACGATGCCACGGTTCTCCACGCTCGGCCGCACCCACAGCTTGAGGGAGGCAGGCACGGTGGGCGCCAGTGACGGGGCGATGCGCACCACATCGAGCTGACTACTCTGGGCGGCGGCATAGGCGCTCTCTTCATCGATAAAGACAAAGACCAGCCGTTTGAAGTCGTTGTTGCCGCCGGCGTAATAGGGGTTCGCCTCCACCACCAGCTGTTGACCGGGCAGGAAGCTCACCAGCCGGTAAGGGCCGGCACCGACCGGCTTTTGGGCATATGCTTTTGCGTCGTAATCCTTCTTCGACACTATGCCCAAGGATCCCAGCACGTTGACGAAGGTGCTCTGGGGGGCACTCAAGGTGATGGCAACCTCGGTGGGCGAGAGCACCTTGGCCGAGACAAAGTTGCCCATGTCGATCTTGCCGCCACCCTTGGCCGCGCTGTTGTAGGTAAAGGCCACATCCTCGGCGGTGAGCGGCGCGCCATTGGAGAATTTCAGGTCAGGCTTGAGGGTAATGATCCACCCCTTGCCATCCTTGCTCGGGGTCACCGCCTGGGTGAGCACATTCTGCCAGCTGAGCTCGGCATTCTGTTTGAGCAGCGGACTGTGCAACAGCAGGTAGCTGCCATGGCTCCAGCCGAGCAGAGGGTCAAACCCTTCGGTGGGTTCAGCTCCGATGGCGAGCTTGAGCTCGGCAGGCACAGGTTGGGCAGCGGCCAGCGCCGCGTGAGAGGCGGTGCCCAGCAGCAGAGTCAACAGGGCGGCAGCACTGGTGCCACAGTAATAGCGAAGAGAATTGCGTGGAACAGTCATGGGGATCCTTCTTGTTTTGTACCACTCACGGATCATCACTCAAAAAAGAGGCGGAATGCGTGTCTGAACATGGGAGTGAGGGGCCAAAATGGCCCCCTATTCTAAACTTGATTTCGCGTGAAACCTAGCGACTATGCCGGTTGACCACGCCGGGCACCGAATAGCCGTCTGCGGCCCAGGTCCACTCCGCCAGCCCCTTGCTGCACCGGCAAGGAGAGCAGCATCTTGAGGGTGCTGCTCACCAGCGC
>NZ_CAWNWX010000032.1:0-5819 GCF_963878195.1 Aeromonas sp. HMWF016 | reverse complement strand
CCCCTATGCCCACCCGTAAAGAGCCAGCCAGCGAAGTGTTTGCCTGCCGCCCGTTTTCAAATCAGCACGCCACCTTCAACCATGTCTGGTCCTCCCTGTTGCTGGAGGAGCTCTTTCGTCTCGGCGTGCGCGATCTGGTGCTGGCTCCCGGCTCCCGCTCCGCGCCGCTAACCATGGCGGCTGCGGCACATCAGGGCTTTCGCCGCCACCTGCACTTTGACGAACGCGGCCTCGGCTTTATGGCGCTGGGTCTGGCCAAGGGGAGCAATCGTCCGGTGGCGGTGATCATGACCTCGGGCACCGCGGTGGCCAACCTCTGGCCCGCGGTGGCCGAAGCCCAGCTCACCGGCGTGCCGCTCATCATTCTCTCTGCCGACAGGCCGCCCGAGCTCATCGACAACGGCGCCAATCAGGCGATCGACCAGCAGGGGATCTTCGGCCGCTACCCCGTCTATCAGCAGAACCTGCCAAGCCCCACCCCGACCATTCCGGCCGCTTTCGTGCTGAGCTCGGTGGATCAGGCGCTGGCCAGACAGGCACTCACCCCCGGGGTGGTGCACTTCAACTGCATGTACCCCGAGCCTCTCTACCCGGGCGAGCACTATCAGGATTTCTCCGACTATCTGGCCCCCCTCGGCAACTGGCTCAGCTCGCACAAGCCCTGGAGCCCGTGGCAGCAGAGCGAACCGACCTGCCCCCTTCAGGCGGAGTGGGAAAGCTTTCGGCAAAAACGCGGCATCGTTGTTGCCGGTCGCATTACCGACCCGCAGCAAGCAGAGGCAGCCGCCGAGCTGGCGGAGCGACTTGGCTGGCCGCTGCTGGCCGATATCCAGAGCCAGCTACGCTTCGATCGCCGCAATCTGATCGAACTGGATCTCGCCCTCAACAATGGTGCAGTGGCCGCCGAGCTGGGCTGCGCCGAAGTGCTGCTGCAATTTGGCGCCCGACTGGTCTCCAAGCGGCTTGGCCAGTTCATCAAGCAGCAGGCGTGGCACGACTACTGGCTGGTGGATCCGCAGCCGGCGCGGCTCGACCCCGACTACCGGCTGCGCAACCGCCTGCTCTGCAGTGCCGGCGCCTTTGCCTCTGCCCATCCGATCACGTCCAGCGAGGCTCCCTGGCATCGGCTGCCCGCGCTGCTGCAACCGGTCGGTCAGGCGATAGCCGCCGCCTGCGATCGCTTCTCCGAACTCGGGATCTGTCATCGCCTCAATAGCCTTATCGAGGGGCAGCTCTTTGTCGGCAACAGCATGCCAGCCCGGTTGATGGACATGCTCGGCGAAACAGGCAAGGGGCCGAGCCGGGTGATGACCAACCGCGGCGCCTCCGGCATCGATGGCCTCATCGCCACCGCTTACGGATTCGCGCAAAGCAGCAACCAGCCTACCACCCTGCTGATCGGCGATCTGAGCGCCCTGCACGATCTCAACAGCTTGGCCCTGCTCAGCAAGGCGAGCCAGCCGCTGGTGGTGATCCTGCTCAACAACGATGGCGGCAGCATCTTTCGTATGTTGCCGGTGCCCACCGAAGGAGAGCTGCTGGAGAGCTACTACCGGCTGCCCCACGGCCTTGGCTTTGAACATGCCGCCGCCATGTTTGGCCTCACCTATCGCGCGCCGACGACCCTGACCGGGTTCGAGCAGGAGTACGGTTTAGCCCTCCAGGGTGGCGTAACCCTGATCGAGATCAGGGTACCGAGCGAGCAGGTGGCCGATGATCTCAAGGCGCTGGGAGCGACCATCCGTGAGCTGTAACGACACACCGCTGGTACTGCTGCACGGCCTGCTCGGCGATAGCAGCGACTGGCAACCGGTCATCGACCGCCTGCCCGGCCACCACTGCATTGCCCTCGACCTGCCGGGTCACGGCCTGCATAGCGGGCTGCGGGTCAACGACTTCGAACAGAGTCACCAGTGGCTGTGCCGCGAGCTCGCCAGTCGCGGTATCGAGCGCTACCTGCTGGTCGGCTACTCGCTGGGCGGGCGACTGGCCCTCTACCACGCCAGCTGTGAGCCGGCGGGGCTGTTGGGACTGCTGCTGGAGAACTGCCACCCGGGGCTGCCAGCCGATGAGCGGGCCGCCCGCATCGCCCACGATGAAGGCTGGGCAGAGCGCTTCGAGCGCGAGCCCTTGGCTGACGTGCTGGCAGACTGGTATCGGCAGGGCGTTTTTGCCGATTTTGACGAGGCAACCCGTGCTCGCCAGATCGCTCGCCGCCTTGGCAACGACGGCAAGGCCGTAGCCGCCATGCTGCGCGCCACCTCCCTTGGCAAGCAGCCGGATCTCGCTTTCTGGCTGGCGCAAGGCGCCTTGCCAGTCACTTATGTCAGCGGCAAGCGGGATCACAAATTCCATCAGCTGGCTTGCCTCATGGCGAGTCAGCATCGCAAAATCAACCACTTGGAGCTGGATGGCGGCCACAACCTGCATGCCCACCAGCCCGAGGCTTTTGCCCGACTCCTTGCGGAGTGGGTCAACCAACAACAAGAAGAGAAGAGTCATGATTGAAGCAATGACTGAAGCGGAACTCTACGCACCTGTCGAGTGGCGTGATTGCTCCGCCGGTTACGAGGACATCCTCTATCACAAGTCCGGCGATGGCATTGCCAAGATCACTATCAACCGCCCCCAGGTACGCAACGCCTTCCGTCCGCGTACCGTCAAAGAGATGCTGCAGGCGCTGGCCGACGCCCGTTATGACGATCAGGTCGGCACCATCATCCTGACCGGCTTCGGCGAGAAGGCCTTCTGCGCCGGCGGCGACCAGAAGATCCGCGGCGACTACGGTGGCTATCGCGATGACGAGGGGACTCATCACCTCAACGTGCTCGACTTCCAGCGCGATATCCGCACCTGCCCGAAACCGGTGGTGGCCATGGTGGCCGGCTATGCGGTCGGTGGCGGCCACGTGCTGCACATGATGTGTGACCTGACCATCGCCGCCGACAACGCCCAGTTTGGCCAAACCGGCCCGAAAGTAGGCTCCTTCGACGGCGGCTGGGGCGCCTCCTACATGGCCCGCATCGTCGGCCAGAAGAAAGCCCGCGAGATCTGGTTCCTCTGCCGCATGTACGATGCCCAGCAAGCCCTCGACATGGGTCTGGTCAATACCGTCGTGCCGCTGGCGGATCTGGAGCGTGAAACCGTGCGCTGGTGCCGCGAGATGCTGCAAAACAGCCCGATGGCGCTGCGCTGCCTGAAGGCGGCCCTCAATGCCGACTGTGACGGTCAGGCAGGGTTGCAGGAGCTGGCTGGCAATGCCACCATGCTGTTCTACATGACCGAAGAGGGTCAGGAAGGGCGCAACGCGTTCAACGAAAAACGCCGTCCCGACTTCTCCAAATACAAGCGGAACCCCTGATGACACTAGCCCTCTATCGCTATCAACTGCCTTTTACCCAGCCACTGACCTTTCACGGCAAGGTGGAGGTGGCGCGAGAGGGGCTGTTGGTGCGCATCAACGACGGCTGGGGGGAGATCGCCCCCCTGCCCGGCTTCTCGC
Source organism: Aeromonas sp. HMWF016 (assembly GCF_963878195.1). Classification (NCBI taxonomy): domain Bacteria; kingdom Pseudomonadati; phylum Pseudomonadota; class Gammaproteobacteria; order Aeromonadales; family Aeromonadaceae; genus Aeromonas; species Aeromonas sp. HMWF016. The sequence goes on along the minus strand of NZ_CAWNWX010000032.1, from coordinate 2,317 downwards.
AAGAGAGCCTGCAACAGGCGGAGCAGGAAGCGCTCGCCGCTCTGGCGGCCCTGGCCGCCGGAGATACCCCGAATCCCGTGCTGCCGTCGGTGCAATTTGGCCTCGACTGCGCACGCCGCAAATGGCCGGAGCAGAGCAACCCGCTGCCCGCCCCTTACCCCCTTATTCAGGGCTCGCCGCAAGAGCTGCTGAAAAACTGGAAAGAGTGGCTCCACAGCACGCCCAGCAAGGCCAAGCTGAAGGTGGCCCGCTATCCGATGCGTGACGAGCTGGCGCTGATCCGCCTGCTGTGCGATCGGGTGCCCTCCCTCAAACTGGTGCTGGATGCCAACCAGGGCTGGACCCGCGAGGAGGCCTGGACCTTCTGCGGCCATCTCGACCCGAACCGCATCGAGTATCTGGAAGATCCCTGCGCCGACTTCGCCGATATCGCCTTCGTTGCCAACCGCACCGGCATGCCGGTAGCGCTGGACGAACTCTTGGCGCAGGACAAGCCGTGGGAGCCCATCCCGCAGCTGAAGGCGCTGGTGCTCAAACCCACCCTGCTCGGCTCGCTCGCCAATATCAAAGCGCTGGTCAACCGCGCCCGCGAGCTGCGACTCAAGGTGATCATCTCCTCCTGCTTCGAGTCGGGTCTCGGCCTGAATCAGCTATCCCGTCTGGCAGGTGAGTGGGCGCCGGAGCAGGCTCCCGGTCTCGATACCCGCCGCTGGATGGCGGGGGATCTGCTCGATAGCGATGGCAAGCCCGACGTGAGCCAACTGACCCAGCTGTTTCTCCGTGATTGAGCCCGCCCACACCAAGGAACCCTGCCCGGTACGCCACTGGGCGGGGCTCACGCCAAACCATATCGCCATTTATGGCCCAACCCCGCTCAGCTATCGCCAACTCGATCGCCGCATCAACAGCCTCTGCCAGCAGTTGGCACAAGCTGGCCTCCAGCGCGGCGATCACCTTGCCGCCGTAGTGCGCGGCGCGCAGCAGGATGTGCTGCTGGCGTGGGCCTGCGTGCGCAGCGGCATCATCTTCTGCCCGCTCAACCCCGCCTTTCCGCCAGCGCGGCAGGCCGAGCTGGCAACCCTGCTCGATGCCACTGCCTTCTGGTCGGCTGGCGAGATCCCGGCGGGCAGCTGGCAGTCCTTGCGCCTCGACTTCGTCCATGAGCAGGCAGCAGACGAAAGCGACTGCATGCTGGTGCCAGCCCGGCTCAACAACATGATCCTCACCTCGGGCTCCAGCGGTACGCCGAAGGCTGTGGTACACCGGCTGGCCAACCATCTGGCTTCGGCTCGTGGTTCAACCGCCCTTATCCCCCTCGATCAGGCGTGTGGCTGGCTGCTCTCGCTGCCGCTGTTCCATGTCGGCGGTTACGCCATCCTGTTTCGGGTCTTTCTGGCGGGCGCCACTCTGGTGCTGGACGATCGCACTCAGCCGCTCAAGGCGCGGCTTGAACAGCAACCCATCACTCACCTCTCGCTGGTGCCGACCCAGCTCTGGCGCCTGCTGGCAGAGGGCTTTGACCCCGCCCGCACTCGCCTGCGCGAGCTGCTGCTCGGCGGTGCTGCCATCCCGCAGCCGCTGATGAGCCGTCTCTGCGCCATGGGGCTCGAGCCCAAGGTGAGTTATGGCCTCTCCGAGATGGGCAGTCAGGTTTGCACCACCATCCCCGGCAATGCCGGTGTGGTCGGGCACCCGCTACCGGGACGGGAAGTGTGCATCAGAGAACATGAAATCTGCGTGCGCGGTGCCACCCTGTTTGCCGGTTACTACCGCGATGGAACTCTCGATCTGCCGCTTGATGGGGATGGCTGGTTTCATACCCGCGACAAGGGGCACGTCACCGAGAGTGGCGAACTGGTGGTAGAGGGGCGACTCGACAACCTCTTCATCTCGGGGGGAGAAAACATCCAGCCAGAGACCATAGAGCAGCGGCTGGTGGATCACCCGGCCATCGCCCAGGCACTGGTAGTGCCGGTGCCAAGCGACGAGTGGGGCCAGCGCCCCGCCGCCTTTATCGACTGGCATGGTGAGCCGGTCCCCTACCCCGAGCTGGCAACCTGGATCCGCGCCACCCTGCCCGGCTTTATGGTGCCCGACCGCTGGCTCCCCTGGCCCGCACAAGCTGGCGGCCTCAAACCCCAGCGCAGACTGTTTCAACAGTGGGCCATTGAATAACCGAAGAGCGGTGGTTGACCCAACCGACAGGAGTAACAGCGGTGACCGGATGTGATGTTGCTCCCGTTTTCGTGATTTCATCCCATACATGAAAATGTCTCATGTGAGCCTTTACTACTGCTGAAGCGCCCTCATACCACCC
>NZ_CAWNWX010000031.1:0-1286 GCF_963878195.1 Aeromonas sp. HMWF016 | reverse complement strand
CTATGAGACGCTCACCGCCTATCCCGCCGCAGGGGGGGAGCAGTGCAAGGGGTTGGGGAAATAGTTTTTTAGCTGGGATGAATGCATATTTGGGGAATAGAAATAAAAACCGCAGCTCAAGGCTGCGGTTTTTATTAATGCTAGGGCCTTTGTTTGATGGGAGTTAATTATTTGAGCTCCTTTCTTTGACTGGTTCAACTATTTGCTTCTGACTCTTATTGATGCTATCTGATATATTTTTGTACCAATCGCTTTGGCCAAAATTAACGCCAATGGAAAAAATGCTAATAAATGCGCCAAAAATAGTGGCCCATTGACTTAACGTTACATGAGATAAAAGCCATCTTACTGTGATTTTTTCTATATCACTTTGAGATGAACTTTCTATACAAGATGGATTGAGGTTGCTTTTAAAATTCAAGCAATACTTGATCTTGTTATGTAGAATGGTATTGAGGGAATTTGAATTAGGATCAATGAAAATGAATGGGATCCCAAAGCATTCAATTCTGTTTTTATAGTGTTCATAGGTACTCTGATGAGAGGTGACAGCAACAATTTCCAATGGGTGATTATATAGTTTGTTTTTGAACAACATATCAATCAGTTCAACGCCAGCGCCATCGGTTGGCATTTCACCTAGGATTTTTGGCAGCACTATATCCACAATCAAAATATCACAAGAATTATTTTTCAGATATAAAAGCGCATCTTTTACATTATTTCTCTGCTCTAGATTTATGAATTCCAAACCATTAATTTCAGTTCCGACAAGAGTTACTTTATCATAGTTATCATCTATGATTAAAAGGTTTAAATTATCCATTTAAATACTCTCTGTTTAGTAGCCGTTCTAAATTGACCTCCCATTCTTTATCTGCAGAACTATAATATATGGCTCCTAAATAAAAACCTGAGTATGTTGATTTTAAGAAGCTATCAATGCTTGTTAAATCTATTTGTCCTTCTTCAAAAGTTTGATATTGAGTGATAATGACTACAGGGATTTTCTCCCCCCTTAACTTCATTTGAGCTAAAAATTCTTTACCAGCAAAGCTTTCTGGAGTGCCTCCAAGAGGATCATCTGAACTTGGATCGAAATTAGGCATGCTCATATCTAGAAAAATTAAATCGTAAGTGTTGGACACTAATGCTCGTAGGCCACTTCGCAAAGACTGAAATACAGAAATATTTTCAATCTTTTGAAAAAACGCTCTACAAAACTGTTCTATTTCCTTACTTTTCTCAATTTGATCTTCAACAATCAATATTTTCATATTATATGT
>NZ_CAWNWX010000030.1:0-8020 GCF_963878195.1 Aeromonas sp. HMWF016 | reverse complement strand
ATGTGGCGCTGACCCGGGGCGTCTACGCCACCTGGCTGGGGCTGGCACCGGTGCGGGCGGGGGCGGGCAAGTCGGAGAAGACCGACCTGCACCACACCGCCATCGGCTACCTGCTGCAAAAGGGCGAAGAGGGGGATGCGCAGACGCTGGCGACCGCCCTCACCGAGCTGGCACAGGCGCTGCCCGGGGTGGCCGTCGGTGAGCCCTCGCTCACCCGTCCGGCCCCGTTGCCGCCAGAGGAGGAGCAGTTGGGCGAGCCGCAGGTGCGCCACTTTACCGGTTCCCTTGAACGGGACTGGTGGATCAGCTCCTACTCCGGGCTGGCGGCGCAGGGCCACGGCCACAGCAAGGGCGTACTAGCCAATCCTGGCTTCGATGACGAGGTGGTGACCGAGGCGGCTGCATTGGCTTCCGAGCAACCGGAGGAGGCTCCCCAGCCCTCCATCTTCACCTTCCCGAAAGGGGCGCGCCCCGGCACCCTGCTGCACAGCCTGTTCGAGACCATCGACTTTCAGAGTGCCGCTGGCGAGCCGCTGGCAGAGCACATTACCACCCTGCTGGCGCAAGATGGCTTCGACGAGAGCTGGGCCCCGGTGCTGCAACAGCAGGTCGAAGCGGTGCTGGATACCCCGCTGGAAACAGGCTTTGGCGAGCCGGTGCGGCTGAGGGATCTGGCCCCCGAGCGCAAACAGGTGGAGCTGGAGTTCTTCCTGCCCATGGGGCGGGTGACGGCACCGGCGCTGACCGCCCTCTGCCAGCAGCACGACCCGCTGTCGCGGGGCAACAAGCCGCTCAGCTTTGCCACCGTGCAGGGGATGCTCAAGGGCTTTATCGATCTGGTGTTCGAGTGGCAGGGGCGCTGGTATCTGCTCGACTACAAATCGAACCACCTCGGCATGAGCCCCGCCGATTACAGCCGTCCGGCGCTGGAGCGGGCGATGGCGGAGCACCGCTACGACCTGCAATACCAGCTCTACTCGCTGGCGCTGCACCGGCTGCTCACTCTGCGCCTGCCGGGCTACGACTTCGAGCAGCACTTTGGCGGCGTTTTCTATCTGTTCCTGCGCGGCATGCCGCAGGGGGGCATTTTCCATACCCGCCCGAGCCGTGAGCTGGTGTTGGGACTGGATGAGTTGTTTAGAAATGGTGATCGCTCTGGCGGTGTGTCATCAACAGAATTAAACGAGGTAGAGGCATGAGCGGCACCATGATCAGCACCGCAACCAGCGCAATGATGGTTGAACGGTTGAAAACACTGGCGCTGGCTGGCCGCATCCGCCAGCTGGATCTGCAATTTGCCCGGCTGGTGGCCGACCTTGGCGGCAGCCCCGAGCTGGTGCTGGGGGCGGCGCTCACCTGCTTCGAGCTGGGGCGCGGCCATGTCTGTCTGCCGCTGGAGATGCTCGCTGCCGGATCCCTGCGCCCGTTCGGGCTGGATCCCCAGCAGAGCCGGGATCTGCTGCTGGATCTGGCGGATCCTGCCCGCTGGCCCGCCCTGTTTGCGGCAAGCCCGCTCGTTGGTACCGAGCAGGATGAGGGGCTCGCTCCGCGCTGGCCGCTGCGGTTGTGGCACGGGCGGCTCTACCTCACCCGCTACCACGATTTTGAACTGGGGGTAGCCCGCCATCTGCGCGCCCTGAGCGAGCGAGCCGAATGGCCGGAGATTGCTCCGGCCCTGTCGCGGCTGTTTGCCCGGGACTACGCTCTGGTGTTCGGGGCGCTGCTGAAAGCCCGCCTCGTCCCCGACTTCTCGGCCCGCCACTTTATCGAGAAGTATCTCGATCTGGTGTTCCCGAGCGAGGTGGATTGGCCCGCCATCGAGGCGCTGCTCGCCAGCGCCCAGGCGGCGAGCGACTTGATCAAACTGGATGTGCTGGTGCCAGAGGCACTCTGCTGCAACGGCCAGAAGCTGGCGGCGGCCACCGCGGCGGCGCGCCCCTTTGCGGTGATCTCCGGCGGCCCCGGCACCGGCAAGACCACGACTGTGGCCAAACTGCTCGCCATTCTGGTGGAGACCGGCCTGCAAGCGGGCAAGGCCCCGGCGATCCGGCTGGTGGCCCCCACCGGCAAGGCGGCGGCGCGCCTCACCGAGAGTATCGGCTCTGCCCTGCAGGCCCTCGATCTGCCCCCCGAGTGGGTGGAGGCGATCCCCACCGAAGCGGGCACCCTGCACCGGTTGCTCGGGGTCATTCCGGGGCGCAGCCAGTTCCGCCACCACGCGGGCAACCCGCTGCACCTCGACCTGCTGGTGGTGGATGAGGCCTCCATGGTCGACCTGCCGATGATGGCGCGCCTGCTCGATGCGCTGCCAAGCCACGCCCGCCTGATCCTGCTCGGCGACAAGGATCAGCTCGCCTCGGTGGAGGCGGGGGCCGTGCTCGGCGATATCTGCAGCTTTATCGAACAGGGCATCAGCCCGGCGCAGGCGGATTGGCTCTCCCGCCAGACCGGCTACCGCTTGCAGGGCTCGCCCGCGGGGGCACCGGTGCGCGACAGCCTCTGTTTGCTGGCCAAGAGCTGGCGCTTTGATCAGCATTCGGGCATCGGCCAGCTGGCGCGCGCCTGCAACAGCGGCGATGCCACGGCGGTGGAAGCTGTCTGGGGCATGGGCTTTGCCGATATCAGCCTGCACCCCTGGGTCGGGGAGGCCTACGACGCCCTGATTGCCCAGGGGGTTGCCGGTTACGGCAGCTATCTGAAGGCGGCCCGCGCGGGGGAAGCGCCCGCCGTCGTATTCAAGGCATTCAACAGCTTCCAGATCCTCTGCGCCCTGCGCGACGGCCCGTTCGGGGTGCAGGGGCTAAACGAGCGGCTCGAACTGGCCCTGTCACGGGCCGATCTGATCGCCCGCGATGGCGACTGGTATGCCGGTCGCCCTGTGATGGTGGTGCGCAACGACCACGGGGTCGGCCTCTACAACGGCGATATGGGGCTCTGTCTGCCCGATGAAACCGGGCGGCTCAAGGTCTGGTTTGAGCAGCCGGATGGCACATTGCGGGCGCTTTTGCCCAGCCGCTTGCCGCCCCACGAGACGGTCTACGCCATGACCATCCACAAATCCCAGGGTTCGGAGTTTGCCCATACCGTGCTGGTGCTGCCCGACAGCCCCAGCCCGCTGCTGACCCGCGAGCTGGTCTATACCGGCATCACCCGCGCCAAGTCCCGCCTCGATCTCTACGGCGATCGCGCCCTGCTGGCACAGGCGGTACGGAAAAAGACCGAGCGTTATTCCGGATTGGCGGAGAGGTTGGGGGTGAATAATTGATTTCAGTTTATAGTTAGGAATTTTAGATTTTACCGTGTGTTCTTTATGGAGAAGGGGAAAATGGATTTTTTCAAGATCATTGTTCCTGATGAAAAACAGCATGTTAATTTTAAGTCAGTTTTACATGATGCTTATCATTTAGAGAGACAGATATTCTCTCAATGGGCTGATGGATTTATAGACCGAGATGGAAAAATTGTTAAAGAGTTCCAAACAACATTTAACTCAACATTTTGGGAAGTATATTTATATAGGGTTTTTAAGGAGTTAGGGTTCTCTATCAAGTGGCAGAATCCATCTCCTGATTTTCACTTAGCTAAAGGAAATTGTGAATTTATAGTAGAGGCTGTTGTTTCTAACTCTGCAGATGGCAAGGCAAAAGAGTGGGAAAAAACTTTTACAAAAGAATCTATGGAGTCCATCAAGAGGTTCAAGAAAATAAATCACGAAGCAATGGTTAGACTGTCTAACTCAATATTATCTAAATATCGACTGTATGTTAATAAATATAAATATCTCGAACATGTAAAAGGGAAGCCATTTGTAATAGCTGCAGCTCCATTTGAGCAGCCTTGGTTTAACTTGCAATATACGAGACCAATATGCTCTGTTCTGTATGATCATTATGTTGATGAGGATGAATATTTAGATAATCCAGATAACTACCCAAAAGGACCTCCTGTTAAAAAACTTGGTTTTATAGAGAAGGAGAATGGTGCTGAGATTCAGCTTGGATTATTCACTAATGATCGGATGAAAGATGTTAGTGCTGTAATTTTCTCCTGTACTGCAACATGGGGAAAGTTAAGCGCTATGAAGCATAATTTTTTTAGTGGCTGTAAGGTCGACACCGTTTGGTCTATAGATCAATATGGTACTCCGGAGAAGAGGTCACAAGACCTGAGGGAGTATCATGAAAAAGTTGTTGATGGGCTATATGTATTTCACAATCCATATGCGACATATCCTTTGTCTCCTGAAGTATTCAGTAATCAGGGGATAGCCCAGTATAATTATTTTGTTGATGATGAAAGCGTACATGCTATTGGGGTTGAGAATAGTCTTTTATATAGAAGTGTTGTTGATTTGAGACCAGTCAAAGGAAAGTCTAGGTTTAACTTTATGAGGATGTTCGAGTCTTAAATATATTGTGGTGATTTGTTATTATGAGATGCTATGGCTGCTACTTACATTCAATAATTTATGAATGCCATTTCTCATCAATCTTATATGTTGGGCTTCGCAGGCTCAGCACCAACCTACCGATTGTGAAGGTTGGTGCTGAGCGTAGTGAAGCCCAACGTTTACCGCGTAATCTATTTTTTCCTGCCCCTCATCCCCGACCCTTCTCCCGCAAGGGGAGAAGGGAGATTTGGTTCCGTCGCTTCACACGCTATTGCCAACACCATATCCCCGATGCTGGATGATCCCCTCTCCCTCCGGGAGAGGGCTAGGGTGAGGGGAGCAGGTTGACACAATGCCCATTTCGTAAAATCGGGTAGGGTGCAATGAACGAAGTGAATTGCACCGCTCATATTTATCATGCAAAATTGTCGAATGCTGTTCTTTTTTTAATGATAAATCAGGCAGTAAAATGACAATTTATAGTTTTGAAAACGAGCAGCGCAAAGCAAAATTGCTTGGTGCTGGTGTTATATTTTTGTGTTTTATATGGCTGGCAAACATATTATTTCAATGGGTTTTGTCAGATAAGACAGTGATTGCTGACGCGGTTCCAGAGTTGCTCACCTATATTACTATCAGTGCGCTGTTTGGATTGGTTGGTGCGATATTTACTGCTTTTCGGTGTCCCAGTCGCGACGCATTAAAACATATCACAAAAGCCTTTGGTTATTGTTTTTTTATGATGTTTATATCGTCATGGAGTGGCTATGATATGTACGTCTATTTTTATCCAGATAAAATAATTAGTTATGACACGGAATATAAAGTGGTTCACCCCGGACCATCCAAAGGTAAATACGGGCATTGTGAGGCAGGATTAAAGATAAAAGATAAACATACTGGGTACTGGTTTAATATTTGTTACAGTAATAAAAAGCTTGGAAAGGAACGGATTCGGGATTATGGTGAGGTATGGGTGAAAACTCGGGTTAATGAGGCTGGGTCATACCTGGAGAGCTACAAGGTATATCCAGAAAAATCTTATTTTTCTATCCCCTCACCGCCAACCGCTCTCCAGCAACTAAATAAGAGGATAATCTCGTTCCCGCGCCCAGATTAAGTTTCTCTAATCGAACCTACACGGCTGGCGATCATATTTCCGATGCTGCTTTATCCCCTCTCCCTCCGGGAGAGGGCAGGGTGAGGGTGGATAGGGTGCAAAGAACGAAGTGAATTGCACCGCTTCTATTGAGCTGGCAAAAGGTGTAATGCGCTTCGCTTATTACACCCTACGTAGACGCTCTGCCTATTTCCCTTCTGTCTACTCCCCATCACGGCTGCCCCTGTGTATTGGTCAACAAATGGGTTGCACTTGAGCCACACTTGCTGACGCCCTGAACGGCCCATTTAGCATGCAGTGCGAACAGCCGATAACCGGATAGCAGGGGGAGAGTGGCATTCTGGCTGACAGGATTTTCGCCGTGTGCCAAGGTAGCGCTTCACGCCGACTCGACAAGGCCGTTTGGTGGGCAAGCAAGAGTGACGCAGGCAAGAAGAGAGGATGAGTTCATATGGGCAAAGAGAGTGATCCGGTCAGGATCTCCGACCTCAGCGAGTCTGTGGTGCACGGGATTCTGGAGGTGATCAGCGATGGCATCTGGGATTGGCATGCCAATACCGGCTTTGTCTATCGCAATCCTGGCTGGTATCAGATGCTGGGCTATGAACCGCACTCCCTTGGCAATACCGTCTTTACCTGGGAGAGCGTGATCCATCCCGACGATATGGCGGCGGTGATGGCGAAGTTCGATCTCTGCCTCAATGGCAGCGCCCATGAGTATCGCGCCGAGTATCGTTGCCGCACCCGGGATGGCAGTTACCTCTGGATTGAGGATTGCGGCCACATTATTGCCCGCAATCCCGATGGCTCGGTGGCGCGGATGATCGGCGCCCATCGCAATATCCACGCCAGCAAGCTGCTGCAAGAGCAGCTGGAGCTGCGCAACCACTCGCTGGAGCAGTTGATCGCCGAGCGCACCGCCGAGCTGGCGCGCCTCAACGATGAGTTGCAACAGAAGGTGGACGAGAATCGCCAGTTGGCGGAGACCGATGCGCTGACCGGTGCCGCCAGCCGTTATCGGCTGGAGCGGGCGTTGCAGCTGGAGTGCGAGCGGGCACGCCGCTTCCATCAGCCCTTCACGGTGATCGCCATGGACGTGGACAACTTCAAGCAGATCAACGACAGCTATGGCCACTACGCCGGGGATCAGACCCTGATCAACATAGTGGCGCTGATCCGCCGCCATATTCGCGAGATCGATCTGCTGGCCCGTTGGGGCGGTGACGAATTTATGGTGGTGCTGCCCAATACCCGTCATGCCGAGGCTCAACTGGTGGCGAGCAAGTTCCAGCTGTTGTTGCAGCGCGAGACGATCTGCCCTCACGGCTCGGCGACCCTGAGTTTCGGGCTGGCGGAGTATGAGTCGGATGAGCAGAAGGAGAGCCTGATGGTGCGTGCCGATCGGGCGCTCTATCAGGCCAAGCTGCAGGGCAAGAACCGGATCTGCTGAGCGTGGGACGGCAAATGGAAAGGGCCGCAGGCGTGAAACCTGCGGCCCTTTTGCATGGGATCGCGGCCGCCTTAGAAGTGGTAGCGAATGCCCAGCTTGAGGGTGTCGAGGGAGTAGTGATCGTCACCCAGGGTCATGGCGTTGAACTGGCGCTCGTAACCGATCCCGGCGGAGATATGGTCGTTGAAGGCGTAGTCGATGCCCACTTCCAGATTGGGGTGAACGGTACCTTTGGTCTCGCTGCGACGCATTTGGCCACTCATGCCGAGGATGGTGCCGTTGCCGATCATCTCGACTTCGGTGCTGGTGTAGGCCACGCCCGGCTTGGCATAGGCGCTGAAGCCCCAGGCCAGCGGCTGGCTCAGCTTGGCGGCCAGGCTGATGCTGCGGGTGTCGATGGTGGTGTCGGTGAAACCGGTCAGGCCCGGGCTGGTGACCCACATCAGCTGGCTCATGCGCTGGGCATGCAGACCGCTTTCGATGGCCAGCCAGTCGTTGAGATGGTAGCCGACGATCAGGCTGCCACCGTCGAGCTGGTCGTCGATGATGTTGGCGTCGTGCGCTCGCTGGGCCACGCCATCCAGATCCATTTTGGAGGTGGTGAGATCCAGACCGAGATACCAGCCCTCGGCACACGCGGCGCCGCTGAGGGTGAGACCGAGCAGGGAGAGGGCAACTGCACTGTTAAACTTGTTCATGGATTATCTGTCCTGATGTGTGAACTGCGTGTGATTGAACTCTTTCATCCATGAAAGTTATTAATATTTCCTGCACTCCTGTATTCGAGGCGGCGCAGTATAGTCAGCTCGTTTTTCAATAACAACCCGCGGGCCGGTTGTGATTTCTTACAAATTAAAATCGGCATAAACAATAACTGGGTAATTAATGATTAATTTAGAGTTATCACTTTATTTATAAATTACCAAAATAAGCGAAATAACCGTGACCGGGCTATTTCCTGGCCGATCGGCCGGAGGGGGTTGATATCCCTTGGGTTTCTTTTTCGCTCCGCAAGGGGTTCCAGATTGCAAACTGAATGATGATTAATCAGTTGTAAATG
>NZ_CAWNWX010000029.1:4380-37744 GCF_963878195.1 Aeromonas sp. HMWF016 | reverse complement strand
TAGGTGTGGCGGTACCCAAAGATCTGCGCCGGGACAAGGGGTGGGTGGGCCAGTTGATTGAGCTGCAGCTGGGGGCCAGTGCCGGCAGCAAGCCGGAGCAGGACTTTCCGGATCTCGGCATCGAGCTCAAGACGATCCCGGTCGATCCTCAGGGCCGACCGCTGGAAACCACCTTTGTCTGCGTCGCGCCGCTGATCGGCGTCAGCGGTCAGCGCTGGGAGGAGTCCAACGTGCGCAACAAGCTGTCACGGGTGCTCTGGATCCCGGTCGAGGGGAGCCGCGAGATCCCGGTTGGCGAGCGGCGGGTGGGGATGCCGCTGATGTGGAGCCCCAGCGAGGAGGAAGATCAGCTACTGCGCCAGGACTGGGAAGAGCTGATGGACATGATCGTGCTGGGCGAGGTGGAGCAGATCAGCGCACGCCACGGCCAGGTGATGCAGCTGCGCCCCAAGGCCGCCAACAACAAGGCGCTGACTCGCGCCATCGGTCGCGATGGTCAACCCATTATGACCCTGCCGCGCGGTTTCTATCTCAAGATCGATTTCACCCACAGCCTGCTGCAACGCTATTTTGCCTTGCCAGTTTGATCTGCTTTATCAACATCTTTGTCATAAGGTGGTATAAAAATAGGCAGGAGCCATTTTTAACTCACAGACAAGGAGGCGTCATGCCACTTACCAAGCAGTTTCTCAAGTCCAAACCAGAGGTGAAGGTGACCTTCGCCGTCGAGAAGGAGGCCGCAGCAGGCGCAGAACAGGTGATGCTGATCGGCGAGTTCACCCAGTGGCAACCGGTCGAGCTGAAGCGCATGAAGAGCGGCGAGTTCAAGGCCACCCTCAACCTGCCGACCGACGGACCGGAGAGTTTCGAGTATTGCTACCAGTTCATCACTCCGGAGGGAGAGACCCTTTACGAGAATGACTGGCAAGCTGATGCCTACGTACCCAGCCCCTACGGCCGTGACAACTCGGTGGTACGAGTGATCCAGTAACGGCAACCAGATAGCCAATAGACGGATACAAAAAAGGCTCGCCATTGGCGAGCCTTTTCACTACCTGTCGATAAATCGACACCAATTCGAATCGAATTAGTTGAGCTTCTCTTTGATACGAGCAGCTTTACCGGACAGGTTGCGCAGGTAGTACAGTTTGGCGCGGCGAACATCACCACGACGCTTCAGTTCTACACTGTGGATCAGCGGAGAGTGAGTCTGGAATACACGCTCAACACCTTCGCCGTTGGAGATCTTGCGAACGGTGAAAGCAGAGTGCAGACCGCGGTTACGCTTGGCAATTACGATGCCTTCGAAAGCCTGCAGACGCTCTTTACCACCTTCTTTAACACGAACTTGAACACGTACGGTGTCGCCCTGGGCAAAAGCCGGGATGTCGGTACGCATTTGCTCTTGTTCAAGCTGCTGAATAATCTTGCTCATTGTCTTTCCTTACCTAGGATAAACTGAAAACTCTACTTAACGCTGTCACACACTTCGCGGACATACTCGGCAAGAAGTGATTCTTGCTCGTCAGTCAGAGCTAGGTTGTTAATAAGTTCCGGCCTTCTTTGCCAGGTTCGTCCGAGCGATTGCTTGAGACGCCAGCGCCTAATCACTTCGTGATTGCCGCTTGTCAGCGCCTCGGGCACCGCCAGCCCATCCAACACCTCCGGCCGAGTATAGTGGGGATGATCCAGCAAGCCATCCGTAAAGGAGTCCTGCTCGGCACTGGCCTGATCACCCAAGACTCCTGGAACCAGACGCGAAACCGCATCGATCAGAGTCATGGCAGGCAACTCGCCACCACTTAACACGTAATCCCCGATAGACCACTCTTCGTCGACTTCGGTTTGTATCACGCGTTCATCAATACCTTCGTATCGACCGGCTACCAGAATCAGTTTCTGATTCGTCGCCAACTCGGTTACGCCCGCTTGAGTCAGCTTGCGTCCCTGAGGGGAGAGATAGATGACTTTCGCCCCGTCTCCCGCCGCTTGCTTGGCTGCATGAATCGCGTCACGCAGCGGCTGAACCATCATTAACATGCCGGGCCCACCACCATAAGGACGATCATCGACCGTACGGTGTTTGTCGTGGGTAAAGTCCCGAGGGTTCCAGCACTCAATCTGCAGCAGGCCACTCTTGACGGCCCGACCCGTTACCCCGTGCTCGGTAATGGCTCGGAACATTTCAGGGAAGAGGCTAATCACCCCAATCCACATAAGAAACCTCCGGCACTCGTGTTACCGCGGGAAACTAGAAACCAGGATCCCAATCAACTTCGATTGTTCGAGCAGTCAGATCAATATTCTTGATCACCTGCTCTTCCAGGAACGGAATCAACCGCTCCTTTGCACCAAAGGCATCTTTTACATTGGCCTCAACCACCAACACATCGTTGGAGCCGGTTTCCATCAATTCGGTCACCTTGCCCAGGTCGTATCCCTTGGTGGTCACTACCGAGCAACCAATCAGGTCACGCCAGTAGAACTCGCCCTCGGGCAACGCAGGCAACAGATCGGCGGCTACGCCAATCTCGACATTGGTCAATGCCAGGGCATCCTCGCGCACATCGATACCATCGAGTTTGCAGATCAGACCCTTGTTGTGACGTTTCCAGGATGAAACCCGAATTTCACGCCACGCCCCGTTCTGATTAATCAGCCAGGGGTTGTAATCGAAAATCGCTTCGGCAACATCGGTGAAGGAGTTCACTTTAAGCCACCCCTTGATGCCGTATACGGTACCCAGGGTGCCCAGAACTACAGGTTTTTCCACCTTAACTCCTTACCGTTTGACTGATTAAGCAGCTTTGGCAGCGTCTTTGATCAGCTTGGCAACGCGCTCAGAAACAGCGGCACCAGTAGCAACCCAATGCTCGATACGAGCCAGGTCCAGGTTCAGCTTTTCAGCTTGACCAGCAGCAACCGGGTTGAAGAAACCAACGCGCTCGATGAAACGACCGTCGCGGGCGTTACGGCTGTCAGCAACTACTACCTGGTAGAACGGACGCTTTTTCGCGCCACCACGTTGTAAACGAATGGTTACCATATCGTCCTCATTAACATCTAATGAACAAGGCCCGCAAACACGCGGACCCTAGCTTAAAATAAGCCGCATAATTCTACTTGGATTCGTAATAAATGCAACCAAGCCAGCCATTTTTTGCGCAGAGCAGCAATGAAAAGGGTCTGCCGGTGGCAGACCCTCATGCAATACGTTAGCGCGGATAATCAGAACGGGCCACGACCGCCACCAAATCCCGGTGGCAGCATGTTCTTCATCTGACTCATCATTTTGCGCATGCCGCCCTTGCCGGACATCTTCTTCATCATGCGCTGCATCTCGGTGAACTGCTTGAGCAGCTTGTTCACGTCCTGCACCTGCATGCCGGAGCCTGCGGCGATACGACGCTTGCGGGAGCCCTTGATGAGGTCAGGGTGAGCGCGCTCTTTCGGCGTCATGGAGCTGATGATGGCCTCCATTCGCACGGTGAGCTTGTCATCCATCTGATCCTTGATGTTGTCCGGCAGACCGGACATACCGGGCAGCTTGTCCAGCATCCCCATCATGCCGCCCATGTTACGCATCTGGGCCAGCTGCTCGCGAAAGTCCTCCAGATCGAAGCCTTTGCCGCTCTTGACCTTGCTGGCCAGCTTGGCAGCCTTCTCTTTATCGACGTTGCGCTCGACCTCTTCGATCAGAGAGAGCACATCGCCCATGCCGAGGATACGGGAGGCAAGACGATCCGGATGGAACGGCTCCAGCGCGTCGGTCTTCTCACCCATACCGATGAACTTGACCGGTTTGCCGGTGATATGGCGTACCGACAGGGCTGCGCCGCCGCGGGCGTCGCCGTCCGCCTTGGTGAGGATCACGCCGGTGAGCGGCAGCGCTTCGTTGAACGCCTTAGCGGTGTTGGCGGCATCCTGACCGGTCATGGCATCCACCACGAACAGGGTCTCGACCGGTTTGATGGTGGCGTGCAGATCCTGGATCTCGGCCATCATCTCGCTATCGACGTGCAGACGACCGGCGGTATCGACGATCACCACGTCATAGAATTTCTTGCGCGCCTGATCGATGGCGGCAGTCGCGATGGCAACCGGCTTCTGGCTGGCATCGCTCGGGAAGAAGTCGACGCCGATATCGCCCGCCAGGGTTTCCAGCTGCTTGATCGCCGCAGGGCGGTAAACGTCGGCACTGACTACCAGCACCTTCTTCTTGTTGCGCTCTTTGAGCAGCTTGGCCAGTTTGCCGACCGTGGTGGTTTTACCGGCACCCTGCAGACCGGCCATCAGGATGATGGCGGGCGGTTGGGCAGCCAGATTGAGCTGCTCGTTGGCCTCACCCATTACGGTGACCAGTTCGCCGTGCACAATCTTGATGAACGCCTGACCCGGGCTCAGGGATTTGGCCACTTCCTGGCCGACGGCACGCTCTTTGACGCGCGCCACGAAATCACGCACGACCGGCAGGGCGACGTCCGCCTCGAGCAGCGCCATGCGGACTTCGCGCAGGGTTTCCTTGATGTTCTCTTCGGTCAGGCGGCCGCGGCCACTGACATTGCGCAAGGTGCGCGAGAGTCGTTCAGTCAAATTCTCAAACATGACGCATTCCGGTTCTTGGCGTTGTAAATGGGGGGCATTATAACCCAGAGCAGCCGCGAGGACGATTATTCGCCGCACTGCCGCTCATCGATGCTTCATCCCTATATATGGGCGGATCGGCCATTGCACAACTGGCGAGCATTTCGCGTGCAAGGTATACTGCCCCTCTTACCCTCAAAAGCTTGTGCATCAACGACCTGGTTATGATCGTAATCTCTGTTCTGGCCCTGGCGTTTTATCTGCTGGCCATCATCGCCTCCCTGCATCTGTTACTGAGCGCCAAGCCGGTAGGACAGCGCTCCCTCTTTGCCTGCATCGGACTGGCCCTGATCGCCCACGCTACCGCCCTCGGAACCGAGGTGTTGCAAGGCTCCGGCCAGAACCTGAGCATGCTCAACGTGGCCTCTCTGGTGAGTCTGATCATCAGCACCTTCATGACCTGCATTACCCGCCGCTTCAACGGCTGGATCCTGCTGCCGGTGGTCTACAGCTTTTCGGCGCTGCTGCTGGCGGCCAGTGCCCTCATACCCGGGCGCTATATCACCCATCTTGAGGCCCATCCCCAGCTGTTGCTGCATATCGGTCTGGCGCTGATGGCCTACTCGGTATTGATGATCGCCTGCCTCTTTGCCCTTCAGCTCGCCTGTCTGGACAAGCAGCTCAAGTCGAGAAAGATCAGCCAGTTGCCAGCCATGCCCCCCTTGATGACCGTCGAGAAGCGGCTGTTCCAGCTCATCTCCGCCGGCGTGCTGCTGCTGACCCTCTCCATCGCCTCGGGGCTCTTCTTCCTCGAAGACATGTTCGCCCAGGGTAAATCCCACAAGGCCGTGCTCTCCATCATCGCATGGTGCATCTACGTGCTGCTCTTGTGGGGCCATCACACCTATGGCTGGCGTGGCCGCAAGGTGGTCACCCTGAGCCTGATCGGCAGCGTCATCCTGACCCTGGCCTATTTCGGCAGCCGCTTCGTCAAAGAAGTGCTGCTGAGCTGATAACCGTTAGTCACACCATCTACAGGAGCCCTTTTTGGACAGCATCTCAACGAGCACACTACTGATTGTTCTCGTTATCTTGATCCTTCTATCCGCCTTCTTCTCCAGTTCCGAAACCGGTCTGATGTCCATCAACCGCTACAAGCTGCGGCATCTGGCACAGACCAAACACAAGGCGGCCCGTCGGGTAGAGAAGCTGCTGTCACGCCCGGATCGGCTGCTCGGCCTCATCCTTATCGGCAACAACCTAGTCAATATCCTCGCCTCCGCCATTGCCACCATCGTCTGTATCAGGCTGTTCGGCGATCTCGGTGTCGCGGTTGCCACCTTTGGCCTGACCCTGGTAGTGCTGGTATTCGGTGAAGTGACCCCCAAGACGCTGGCCGCCATGTTCCCCGAGAAGATTGCCTACCCCGCCTCCTGGATCCTCAAGGGGCTGATGGTGCCACTCTCCCCGCTGGTCTGGCTGATCAACGGTATCACCGGCGGTCTGCTCAAGATGCTGAAGATCACGCCAAACAAGGATGACTCCCTCAACACCGAGGAGCTGCGTACCATAGTCAACGAGGCGGGCAGCCTGATCCCCCAGCGCCATCAGGAGATGCTGCTCAGCATTCTGGATCTGGACAAGATGCTGGTCGAGGACATCATGGTGCCACGCAGCGATATCTACGCCATCGATATCAATGACGACTGGAAGAGCATCCAGCGCCAGCTGGCCCACTGTGCCCACACCAAGATCCTGCTCTATCGCGACAGCATCGACGACGTAGTGGGCTTTCTCCACGCCCGCGACGCTCTGCGGTTGATGGCTCGGGATCAGTTCAACAAGTCGAGCCTGCTGCGGGAAGTGGACGAGATCTACTTCATTCCGGAAGGTACGCCGCTCAACGTGCAGCTGGCCAAATTCCAGCGCAACAAGGAGCGAATTGGCCTGATCGTCGACGAATATGGCGACATTCAGGGGCTGATCACCCTGGACGATATTCTGGAAGAGATAGTGGGCGACTTCACCACCTCCATGACGCCGACCCCGAGCGACGAGATCCATCCCCAGCCGGACGGTTCGTTCCTGGTGGAGGGGTCAGCCAGCATTCGCGAACTGAACAAGGAGATGAACTGGCATCTGCCCATCGACGGGCCGCGTACCCTCAACGGCCTGATCCTCGAATATCTGGAGGAGATCCCCCAGCCCAATATCGGGATCCGGCTGGCGGGCTACCCCATCGAGATCCTCGAAGTCGAGAACAACATGGTCAAAATGGCGCGGATCATGCCGGCTTCCTACCGGGCTGCCACAGTACCGCAGAATTGAAAAAGGGCTGCCACTGGCAGCCCTTTTTCATTGTTTCTCTTCACTGTTCATCTTCGTCATCCGGCTCCAGCACCAGCGTCGGGATCAACTCGCCAAACACTCTCTGCAGCTCGTCACGATTGGCCAGCAAATCCTGCAGCGTATAGCTGTCCATCACCGCCAGAAACGCATCCATCGCCTCTTTCAGCGCATTCTTGAGCAGACAGACAGAGACGATGTGACAGGCGGGCGAGCCACAATCTATCCCGTCCAGATTACCTTCCAGCGCCCGTATCACCTGCCCGATGTTGATGGTGGCGGGATCGCACGCCATGCGGATCCCCCCGTTCTTGCCACGCTGGGATTGCAGATAGCCCAGCTTTACCAGCTGATTGACCACCTTCACCATGTGGTTGCGAGAAACGTCGTACAAGGCAGAGACCTTGGCTACGCTCGAGAGCTCCCCTTCCGGCAGGGTGGCAAGGTAGAGCAGGGCTCTCAATCCGAAATCTGTATAACTGGTTAGTCTCATAAAGCCTGATTAGCGCGATGCGAAAAGTGGAGTATTGATTCAAATCAAATAAACATCTAGGATGCCACTTATTAAATGGTATTTTAGATGTTCAATTAACGACGAGGCTCCCTATGCTAGACCAAACCACCATTGCCGTCATCAAAAGCACCATTCCTCTGCTTGAATCAGCCGGCCCGGCGCTAACGCAGCACTTCTACCAGCGGATGTTCAGCCATAACCCGGAGCTGAAAGATATCTTCAATCTGGCCCATCAGCGCAGTGGTGGTCAGCCACTGGCGCTGTTCAACGCCGTCGCTGCCTACGCCAAAAATATCGACAATCTGGGGGTGCTGGCCGGCGCGGTCGAGCGGATTGCCCACAAGCATACCGGATTCCTGATCCAGCCAGAACAATATCACATTGTAGGTAGTCATCTCTTGGCCACGCTCAAAGAATTGGGCGGAAGTGCGGTCACTGACGAGGTGCTGGAGGCATGGGGCAAGGCATATGGCGTGCTAGCCGACATCTTCATCGGCCGCGAGCGGGAGATCTATCAGGAGAAGGCGAGCCAGGCCGGCGGCTGGCAAGGCACCCGCACCTTCATCATCAAGGAGAAGCGAGCCGAGAGCGAGCTTATCACCTCCTTCCTACTGACACCGGAAGATGGCAAGCCGGTGCTGACCTTCCAGCCGGGCCAATACCTCAGCGTCAAGCTGGTTCACCCCGAGCTCGAGCATCACGAAATCCGCCAGTATTCGCTCTCGGATGCACCAAATGGCCGCGACTATCGCATCAGCGTCAAGCGCGAGCCGCAGGGTCAGGTCTCCAACCTGCTGCACGACCGGCTGCAAGCGGGCGACAAGATTGAAGTGATGCCACCCACCGGTGATTTCTACCTGAAAGCGGATAGCCAGACGCCGGTCGTGCTGCTCTCGGCCGGGGTCGGTCTCACACCCATGATGAGCATGCTCAACCAGCTGCTGGCGAGCGGCCATCAGGCCGGCATCACCTGGCTGCACGCCTGCGAAGATGGTCGTGTCCACACTTTCCGGGAAGATATCCGCAGCAAAATCAGCCAGCACACCAATCTGGTCAGCCGGATCTGGTATCGGGAGCCCGCAGAGAGCGACAAGCAGGGAGAGGATTACGACTTCACCGGCACCATGGATCTGAACGCGGTGAAGAAGCGCATCACACCGCAGGCCCACTACTACTTCTGTGGCCCGCTCGGTTTCATGCAAGAGGTGAAACGACAGCTGATTGAGGCCGGGGTTCCCGCAAGCCAGCTCCATTACGAAGTTTTTGGCCCCCACCAAGATCTATAACATCCGGGTAGCCATATAACGAAAGGAGGTTCCAGCCTGTCATGGCACGGCGGCAGGAACCGGACCCACAGGTGCAGACCTGTGGGTCATTTTTTTGGATCAGTGCATCGCCTTGGCGCGGGCCACCACGTTGGCCGGCATCCGGTTGCCAAGCCGGCTCAGCAGACTGGCAGCCTTCTGATGCAGGGCTTTGTCACCGATAACGGAGCCGTGCAGCCAACGGTAGGCATCCTCGTAATCGAGCGGGCTCCCCATCCCCTGCAGCAGCATCTCGACCCACTCCATGCGAGCCCGCAGAAAACCGAGGCTGGCCGCTTCACGCATCAGCGTCTCGGCGCGAACCAGATCCTTCTGCACCAGCGTCCCTTTCCAGTAGTAACGGCCCAGCTGCTCCAGCGCGGGAGCCAGCCCCTGATTGGCCGCCTCCCACATATATTGCACACCCAGCTCGGCGTTGGACTTGGTACAGACGCCCCAGGCCAGCATATCCCCCCAGAGGAATTGGTAAGCCGGGATCTTCATCACCGACGCCCGCGCCTCGATATCCTGAGTCAACTGGCAGCGATCCTGTTTCACCTGAGTGAGGTGGCGTCCCTGCTCGATCCAGTTGAGCAGCTCGTCCTGACGATAGATGGCCACCGCCTGCAGGTCGCCGGTATTCAAAGGTGCCACCGAAGGCGCCGGTTCGGCAGGTGGCGCGGCTGGCACAGGAGCTGAAGCGGGCTCTGTAGCCGGAGCTGGTACCACAGGATCGGCTGGCAGCAGCACAGGCGCAGGGGCCGCAGTCACCGCTGCCGACGGAGCCGCCTCACCGGTAGCTGCGGGAGCAGGTGCCGCCGCTTCAGCTGGCAACAACACGGGAGCCGGAGTAGCAGTCGCCGCTGATGCGGGCACCGTTTCGCCAGCGGTGGCGGGAGCAGCCGAGGCAGCCGGCACCGGCTCGGCGGCATAAAGGGGCGCGCCAGCCAGACAGATAAGGGAGAGAAGGGTAAGGGGTTTCATCATAAGGGATCTCCTGCTGCTCTCTGTTATCGGCCACAACCCCCATCTCCTTAAGCTGGCGGGAGTCCAACAATGCAAAAGGGAGCCGAAGCTCCCTTTTGATGCGGTCATGCCGCTTATTTGACGAAGTCGACCCCCAGTTGGATATCGGCTTTCAGGGTGGCCAGCATCCCTTCCATCGCTTCCTGCTCGAAGGCACTCAGCTTGCCGTAGTCCAGCACGGTTTCAACACCGTTCTTGCCCAGCAGGATCGGCTGTGCAAAGAAGGTAGCGTGTTCGCCGTTGCCTTCAACATAGGCACACTCGATAACGTTGGCTTCGCCCTGCAGGCCCTTGATGAGCGACAGACCGAAACGGCAGGCAGCCTGACCCATGGAGAGGGTGGCGGAACCGCCACCGGCCTTGGCTTCAACCACTTCGGTACCGGCGTTCTGAATACGCTTGGTCATGGCGGCCACTTCTTCGGCAGTGAAGGAGGCGCCTTCAATCTGGGAGAGCAGCGGCAGAATGGTCACACCACTGTGGCCACCGATCACGTTGACGCGAACCTTGTCCACGTTCAGCCCTTTGGCGGCGGCGACGAAGGTCTCGGCGCGGATCACGTCCAGAGTGGTGACACCGAACAGGCGACGCTTGTCATAGACACCTGCTTTCTTCAGCACTTCGGCGGCGATGGCGACGGTAGTGTTGACCGGGTTGGTGATGATGCCGATCAGCGCTTTCGGGCAGGCTGCCGCACACTTCTCGACCAGATTCTTGACGATACCGGCGTTGATGTTGAACAGGTCGGAGCGATCCATACCCGGCTTGCGCGCCACACCGGCAGAGATCAGCACCACGTCGGCACCAACCAGCGCAGGAGTCGGATCTTCACCGCAGAAACCCTTGATGGCGACGTCGGTAGGAATATGGCTGAGATCTACGGCTACGCCCGGAGTGACCGGGGCAATGTCATACAGGCTCAGCTCGGAGCCGGCCGGCAGACGGTTTTTCAACAGCAGAGCAAGGGCTTGACCGATGCCACCAGCGGCACCCAGAACGGCAACTTTCATGATCAACTCCATGTTTAAGCGTAGGTTTAAGGTTATTTGTTCTTGTGCGCCCAACCTTAATGGATCCCCCCATAAAAAACAATCTGATAACAGTTGCAGTCACGGGTTATGTGAGCCAAGAAACAGGCAGCGAATAAAAATGGGGAAAAATCCAAAAAATTGGAGGGGAAGCACAGTTTTTCTGCACTTCACCCTCCCATAAAGAGGTAGTTATGCCGACTCAGACCTGGAATGCCAACGCCCGCTTTTCACACCAGCGAAAACCAATTGTTAACAATCCGTTCATGGTGAGGTAGAGGGCCCCCGCGACGCCGAAGACGGCAAGGGTGTCATAGGTCTGGGCATTGAGCCCCTGCGCCAGCCCCATGATGTCCATGATGGTGATGGTACTGGCGAGGGAACTCCCCTTGAGCACCAGGATCACCTCGTTGGAGTAGGCGGGCACCAGATGACGGGCGGCATGGCGCACCTTCATCCAGAGGGTCTGACGACCGTTAAAACCGAGCGCACGGCACGCCTCCACCTCACCGGCAGGAATAGCGTCGAGCGCCCCCTTGAACAGACGGGTGGAGTAAGCCGCCGTGTTGAGGCCCAGCGCCAGCACGGCACAGAACCATGGCTGCTTGAGCAGCGGCCAGAGCGGGCTCTCTTTAAGCCACTCGAACTGACCCGGCCCGTAGTAGATAAGGAAGATCTGGATCAGCAGCGGCGTACCGGTGAAGATCAACACCCACAGCTGCACCAGCTGGGTCGCTACCGGCAGCCGCAACTCCAGCACCCAGGTCATCAGGGCCGCCAGCACAAAGCCGAGCAGCAGGCTGAACAGGGTCAGCTCCAGCGTGGTGAGCAAGCCCCCCAGCAGGGTCACAAGATACTCTTGCATCGATTAACCTCCGTAGCGACGGGTGTAGCGGGCCGCGAGGCCGAGGCCATACTCGCTCACCAGGCTGATGGCCAGATAGATGAGGGCGGCGGCGGCATACCAGGTGAAGGGCTGATAGGTACTGGCCGAGGCCATCTGGGCCTGACGCATCATTTCGTTCACCCCGATAAGCGACACCAGCGCGGTGTCTTTCAGCAGCACCAGCCACTGGTTGCCGAGGCCCGGCAGGGCGTGACGCCACGCCTGCGGCAACACGATGCGAAAGAAGATGTGACGCTTGCCAAGGCCGAGCGCCAGCGCCGCCAGCCGCTGCCCTGAGGGTACCGCATTGAGCGCCGCCCGCAGGGTCTGGGTCGCATAGCTGGCAAACAGCAGGGAGAGCGCCAGCACGCCGCAGGCGAACGGGCTGAACTCCACATACTCGCCGGTGATGAGAAACAGCACCTGGGTCGAGCCAAAGTAGATGAACAGCACCACCAACAGCTCGGGCAACCCGCGGATCAGGGTGGTGAGGGTGGCCACCGGCCACACCAGAGCGCGCTGCTTGCTCAGCTCAGCCGCACTGAACGCCAGTGCCAATACCATGCCCCCGACCAGGGATGCCAGGGCCAGCCCGAGGGTCATCCAGGCTGCATCCAACAACAGGCTCAACATGGCTTAGTGCGCGAAGTATTTGTCGAAGATCTTCTGATAGGTGCCATTGGCCTTGATATCGGCCAGCCCCTTGTTCAGCTGGGTCAGCAACTCCTGATTGCCCTTGGCCACCGCGATGCCAAAGCCGGTACCGAAGTACTTGGCATCGGTCACCGGAGCACCCACCACGGCGTACTCCTTGTGCTGCTTCAGCCAGTCGGCAGCGACGGCGGTATCGGCAAACACGCCGTCGGTACGGCCGTTCATCATGTCGAGGAAGGCGCTCTGGTAGCTGGCGTAGGGCACGGTCAGCAGACCCTTGCTCACCCAGTTATCCACCAGATAGGACTGGTGAGAGGTGCCGTTCTGCACGCCGACCGTCTTGTCTACCAACCCTTCCGGCCCCTTGAAGGCGCCTTTTTTGGCCACGAACACGGCAGAGTTCTGGTAGTAGATGTCGGAGAAATCGACCTGCGCAGCCCGCTCCGGGGTCACGTCCATGGCGGCGATGGCTGCGTCATAGCGACGAAATTTCAGGCTGGGGATCAGGCTGTCAAAGGCCTGGTTGTGGAAGCTGCACTCCAGCTTGGCCTGCTCGCAGATGGCGTGCGCCAGGTCGATGTCAAAACCCTGAAACTCGTTCTTGTCGTCCAGATATTCGAACGGTGCGTAGGTGGCCTCGGTGGCGAACTTGATCTCTTTGGCTAGTACGGAGGTGCTCAGCAACCCCATGGCTGCGACCAGCAACAGACTCTTTTTCATGACAGCTTCCTTATCGATTCAGTATCAATGCATCAAGAATTCGGCAAACCGGCTGGTTTGCGGGGATTGGAAAATGGCGGCGGAGCCGGACTCGATGATCCGCCCTTTCTCCAGATAGATCACCTGACTGGCGACCTTGCGGGCGAAGTCGACCTCGTGGGTCACCACCACCTGGGTGATGCCGGTCTGGCTCAGGGTGCGGATGATCTCGGCCACCTCCTTGGTGATCTCGGGATCGAGGGCGGCAGTCGGCTCGTCAAACAGCAGCACTTCCGGATCCATCATCAGGGTGCGGGCAATGGCCACCCGCTGCTGCTGACCGCCGGAGAGGCGTGCCGGCCAGGCATCGCGCTTGTCGGCCAGTTGCAGCTGGGCCAGCAGATAGGCGCCCTTCTCGATGGCCGCCTCCTTGCTCATGCCCAGCACCTTGACCGGCGCTTCGATGAGATTCTCCATCACGGTGAGGTGTGGCCAGAGATTGTACTGCTGGAACACCATGCCCACCTTGCGGCGCAGCAGTTGGGACTGGCGATTGAATTCGGCAGCGGAGAGGGAGCTCGGGAAAGAAAATTCATTTTCCCCTATGCGCAGAACACCGGCATCCGGGGTGTCCAGCAGGTTCATCATGCGTAGCAGCGAGCTCTTGCCTGCACCGCTCGGGCCCAGCAGTACCAAGGTCTCACCGGGGGATGTCCGAAAGCTCACCTGTTGCAGTACCGGCACCTTGTGCCAGGACTTCTCGATACCTATTAATTCAATACCCATACAGCCCAATTGAATAAGTTTTCAAAATTTCGTCCCGATTCTATCCCTTATAAAGGTTGATGCAAGCCATTTTTGAATCAATATGCAGAACAAGCGCCGCTTCCTTGCAAAAAACGGCATATGAATGCAAAATAGCCACGCTGTTCGTATCTGCCGCCTGGCTCTGAAACAGGCCGCCACACCTCCTCATTCGTGAGACCAAGATGAAACATAACGACAAGCAAGAAAAACTGGCCAAGGCCTTTAAAGCCTTGCTGAAAGAAGAGCGCTTTGGCTCCCAGGCAGAGATCGTCACTGCCCTGCAAGAACTGGGCTTCGAGAACATCAACCAGTCCAAGGTATCGCGCATGCTGAGCCGCTTCGGCGCCGTTCGCACCCGCAACGCCAAGATGGAGATGGTCTACTGCCTGCCGGTGGAACTGGGCGTGCCCACCACCTCCAGTCCGCTCAAGAATCTGGTGCTGGATGTCGACCACAACGGCGCACTGGTAGTGATCCACACCAGCCCGGGCGCAGCCCAACTGATCGCCCGCCTGCTCGACTCCCTCGGCAAGGCAGAGGGGATCCTCGGTACCATCGCCGGTGACGACACCATCTTCATCACCCCGACCAGCGACACCGATATCGAAGAGCTCTACCTCTCCGCCCTAGAGCTGTTCGAACAGACTCCGTAATGGTCTACCGCGTCATCGCGGTCACGCCAGAACGAAAAATCCCGGCCTTGGCCGGGATTTTTGTTTGGTGAGCCACAAGATCGGGAGTCTGTTCTGCCCCCTCTCTATGCCGTCACCACGTCGTTGTCTACGCAGATTGTTGCAAATAACCCGGACTAAAAACGGGTAGCTGCTGCGCCAGTGAAACAATCTCACCACCTGCGTACAGCCCGCCCCGACCATGACAGCCAACAGCCGATGCCCGATATCTTTCAAATCGGACTCCCCCACCCTTGCGCACTTTAGCGCGCAAGGGGGAAAACGCGTGCCGCTATCACGCCCGGTATTATTTGCCCTGTGCCATCAAAAAACCTTCCGATGGGGCGAAGAAGGCCGCGCCGGTCACTGCCTTGGTGAAGCGCAGCAGGTGGTCGAAGTGGCTGCCCTCTCCCTTGTACATACTGGCCAGCATGGCGTTGAAGTGCTGCTGAGTGCGGCAACAGGAGATGAAGTAGAGTCCCTGCTCGCGCATGGTGCCCCAGGGCATGCTCTGGCGCAGGATCTCCATGGACTCCCCTTTCGGGGTCTTGAGGTTGACCCGCTTGATATGGGCAGTCAGCGGCTTGGCGTCAGACTCATACTCGATATTGTCGGGCTTGGTACGACCGATGATGTCTTCCTGCTCTTTCTGCGCCAGCTTCTCCCAGTCGCTCATGGCGTGTACCCAGCGCTGGACGTGAATGTAGGAGCCACCGGCAAACTCGCCATCGGCCAGCAGCGCCACTTCGGCGCGATGCTCATCCTGCGGGTTCTCGGTGCCATCGACGAAACCGGTCAGGTCGCGGCAATCCAGATTGCGGAAACCGCGCACCTCTTCGGCCAGCTCTACCAATCCGGCCAGCAACGCCATCACGCGGTGACCGGCATGGTGCAGCACATCCACCCGATCGGCACGCAGCTGCACGAAGAGATCAAACGGGGTGTTGGGGGCTTCCTGACCGTTGGCGGATTGCGCCATAAAGCTGCGGAACTGGGGCGGACGGGCGGCAGGATAGAGCCCATCCCAGGCATCGGCGCCAACGGCAACCAAGCCGCTGAAACCGGCATCGGGAAAATCGGCAGCGACCGCCTGCCACAGGGCGGGCAATTTGGCCAGACGGCCGACCAGTTCGGCGGCATCGCCGGTACGATTGAACATCAGATAGAGGGCGTGCAGATTGGGCTCTGCGCAGATCCCGGCTTGGGCTTTCATATATCTCTCCCCTGAGTAGGCGTTAGCGTTATGGGCTATTAGCGTTGCGCGATTATAAACCAGAGCAGCTCCAGTTCTTTGATTTCACGACGATATCACGCGTTCAGGGTAAAGGGTCAAACAACACCAGCGTATGAGGCGCCACCCGGATGCGGGCCCGCATCCCCTCAAGAGGCTCGCCAATGCTCGCCTCCAACCGCAGCTCGCCACACTCGAACAGCACCCGGCAGTGATGGCCGAGGAACTGCTGCTCCACCACCTTGAGCTCGCCCTCCGCGGCGCTCTCCAGTAGCAGTTGCTGAGGTCTAAGCATCAGCTGCAACTGCTCGCCCACCGCGCGGCCATGAGGCTCGCTGCCACAGATGACCCCGAGCGCCGTCTGCACGCAGTGGCTGTCGACCACCTCGGCCGCCAGATAGTTGACCCCGCCGAGAAACTCCGCCACGAAACGGTTTTGCGGGCGGCGATAGAGCTGCTCCGGCTGGCCCACCTGCTCGATGTGACCGGCGCGAAACAGCGCCAGTCGGTCGGCGAAGGCGAACGCCTCCTCCTTGCTGTGGCTGACGAAGATGGCGCCGATCCCCTGCTGCTTGAGCAAGGCGCGGATCTCGAGGATCAGCTTCATCCGCACCTGGGTATCGATGTTGGAGAAGGGTTCATCCAGCAGCATCAGCCGCGGCTTACACACCAGCGCCCGGGCGATGGCCACCCGCTGCTGCTGACCACCGGAGAGCTGGTGTGGATAGCGATCCCCCAGCCCCTGCAGATTGACCAGCGCCAGCGCCTCGTCCACCTGCTGCTGGCGGGCCCGGCGCTCAAGTTTGGTCAGGCCGAAGCCGACGTTGTCGGCCACCGTCAGGTGGGGGAAGAGGGCGTAATCCTGAAAGATCATGCCGATGTTGCGCACCTCGGGCGGCACGCTGGCATCCGGCCCGTCGAGCAGGGTATCGCCGAGGCGGATCGTCCCCTCTGCCAGCGGCAGCAGGCCGGCGATGGCCTTGAGCAGCGTGGTTTTGCCGCAACCACTCGCCCCCAGCAA
The DNA here is from genome assembly GCF_963878195.1 of Aeromonas sp. HMWF016. Classification (NCBI taxonomy): domain Bacteria; kingdom Pseudomonadati; phylum Pseudomonadota; class Gammaproteobacteria; order Aeromonadales; family Aeromonadaceae; genus Aeromonas; species Aeromonas sp. HMWF016. The sequence goes on along the minus strand of NZ_CAWNWX010000029.1, from coordinate 20,973 downwards.
GCAGACGATCTCGTTGTCTGCCACCGTCAGGGAGAGCTGTTCCAGCACATTGCGGCCGTTGTAACGGCAGCTGACATTTTCAACCTGCAAACAGGACAAGGCTGACTTCCTCTCGTTTCTGGCGGCGTGCGGCCTTTCGGTTCAGCACACCGCATGCAATTTCATTGGCCGACGTGGCGACTCAGTGGCCCGGACTGTCCAGAGTGCGGTTGACCCAGATCAGCGGCAACAGCCCCACCAGCACGATGACGATGGCCCCCAGCGCGCCGCGCTCCAGCATCTCGTCCGAGACGAACTGGTAGACGTGGGTCGCCAAAGTATCGAAGTTGAACGGCCGCAGCAGCAGGGCGGCGGGCAGCTCCTTCATGGATTCGATAAACACCAGCATGGCACCGGCAAACAGACCGCGGCGCACCAGCGGCAGATGGACCCGCCGCAGCATGGCGCCATCCCCCTGCCCCAAAGATCGGGCCGCCATATCGAGGCTGGGGGAGATCTTGCCCATGCTGCTCTCCACCGAGCCGATGGCGATGGCCACGAAGCGCACCAGATAGCCGAACACGATGGCGGTGATGGTGCCGGTCAGCAGTAGCCCCGGCCCCTGACACCCCAACCACTCGGCCAGATCGTTGATGGCAAAATCGAGGGCGGTGAGCGGCACCAGCACCCCGATGGCGAGCACGGTGCCCGGCATGGCGTAGCCCATGGCGGCGATGCGCAGAGGCAGCAGACTCTTGAAACCGCCATCGAGACGGCGGAAGAAGCCGAGCAGCAGGGCAATCCCCATCGCCAGCAGGGCTGTCAGCGCCGAGATAAGCAGACTGTTGCCGGCGAAGCGGACGAACTCCGGCGTCCACGACAACTCGAAGTAGCGCACCCCGTAATCGAGCAGGATGACAAACGGCAGGCCGAAACCGGCCAGCACCAGCCCCCAGCACCAGAGACCGGCCAGCCAACGACTCATCCCCTTGAGTGGATAGCGCAGCGGCTGCTCATGACCCATCGACTTCTGGAACACCTGCTGCCGACTGCGAGAGCGGCGCTCCAGCGCAATCAACAGCACCACCGCCAGCAGCATCAGGCAAGAGAGTTTGGCCGCAGTGGCCAGACTGCCGTAGCCGAGCCAGGTGTCGTAGACCGCCGTGGTCAGGGTGTTGATGGCAAAGAAATGGACGGTGGCAAAGTCAGCCAACGTCTCCATGGCAACCAGCGATACAGCGACCATGATGGCGGGGCGCGCCAGCGTCAGGCTGAGGCGGCGAAAGCTCTGCCACGGGGTACAGCCGAGCAGGCGACTGGAGTGGATCAGGCTGACCGACTGCTCAAGAAAGGAGGCGCGGGTCAGCAGATAGACATAGGGGAACAGCACCAGCGCCAGCACCCAGGCGGCGCCGCCAAGGGAGCGAATGGCCGGAAACCAGTAATCGGCCGGACTGTTCCAGCCAAAGAGAGCGCGCAACCCGGCCTGTAGCGGGCCCGAATAATCGAGCAGATCGGTATAGACGTAGGCGACGATATAGGAAGGCATCGCCATCGGCAGCATCAAGGCCCACTGCAGGGCACGTCGCCCCGGCACCTGACACATGGCCACCAGCCAGGCGGTCGGCACGCCAAACAGCAGGCTGAGCAGCACCACACCGACCACCAGCCCCAGGGTATTGGCCAGATAGTCGAGCAACACGGTATCGGCGAGGTGGCGAAACAGATCTCCCTCAGCCGAGAAGGCAGAGAAAACAAGGGCAATAACCGGTAAAGCCAGCAGCAGGGCGGTGGCCCAGCTGCCGGTAATCCATCCAAAATTTTTCATGAGACCACAGAGGTTGATGGGGCCGTTGGCCCCATCTGATTACAAGTCGAACTTCACTTCATCCAGCAACTGCAAGGCGTCCTTGCGGTGCTTGGCGTAATCGCTGACCGGTAGCGCGTCAGACTTGAAACTGCCCCAGGACTTGACCATGGCGGAAGGCTCGACCCCAGCCTTGACCGGATACTCGGCATTCACGTCCGCATACATGTGCTGGGCGGTGTCACCAGCCAGAAACTCCATCAGCTTCTGGGCGGCGTCTTTGTTCTTGGCATACTTGGTCATGGCCACGCCGCTCACGTTGACGTGGGCACCGCGGTCAGCCTGATTCGGGAAGTTGATATAGACCGCATCCGCCCAGGACTTCTGCGCCGGATCTTTCAACATGGCGCCCAGATAGTAGCTGTTGCCGAGCGACACGTCACAGATGCCATCCTTGATCGCCTTGACCTGATCCCGGTCGTTGCCCTGCGGCTTGCGCGCCAGGTTGGCCTTGACCCCTTCCAGCCAGGTTTTGGTCTCAGCCATACCGTGATGGACAATCATCGAGGAGACCAGCGCCACATTGTACTCATGCTTACCGCTGCGGGTGCAGATCTTCCCTTTGAATTCAGGCTTGGCCAGATCTTCGTAGCTGATGGTGTCGAGCTTGCCGAGGCGATCCTTGCTGGAGTAGATGGCACGCACCCGGGTGGTCAGGGCGAACCAGCGGTTCTCCGGATCGCGATAGCTGGCGGGGATGTTCTCCTGCAGGATTTTGCTGTCCACCGGCTGCACCAGCCGCTTGTCTACCAGATCGGTCAGACGGCTGATATCGGTCGTCAGCATCAGGTCAGCCGGAGAGAGCTTGCCTTCCCGCTCCAGACGCTCGTTCAGCCCCTCTTTGGCGAACACCACGTTCACCTTGATGCCCGATTCCTTCTCGAACTGCTGGATGATGGGCTTGATCAGCTCATCCTGCCGGTTGGAGTAGACATTCACCTCTCCTGCCGCCAACGCAGACTGGGCTGCCAATGCAGAGAAAGCCAGTGCCAGCATCTTCATTTTCATCATCCATTCCTTGAGTTGCTAAATCGAGTGAGAACAATTTCCGTTTGCATTCTGCATATTCCAATTGCGAGATCAAGGAGGAGTGGCGGGGGAAGTTCACATATTTAAACGCGCCATAAATAAAAGGGCCGGATAGAATCCCATCCAGCCCCAATCGGGTTTTGCCATGGCAAGTGATGTGACAAACCGGCGATCAGAGCGCCTCTTCGTCGTTCTCGCCGGTACGAATACGCACCGCCTGCAACAGGTCATAAACGAAGATCTTGCCATCACCGATCTTGCCGGTATAGGCCGCCTTGCAGATCGCCTCGATCACCCCTTCCACGTTGTCATCCGTGGTGGCGATCTCCAGCTTCACCTTGGGTAAAAAGTCGACCTGATACTCGGCCCCCCGGTATAATTCGGTGTGTCCCTTCTGGCGGCCAAATCCCTTGACCTCGGACACGGTCAACCCCTCCACCCCCAGGTTGGCAATGGCCTCGCGGACATCGTCCAGCTTGAACGGTTTGATAATCGCACTAATCAGCTTCATCTGGTTGCTCCCAATCCATGGTGTGTCATAAACCGGGAATCAATTCTTGTGCCAAGTATTTTTATTATTAAATTTCATGAAGATAGCGTCTAATTACGGCGTATCACTCAAAGTGTGCCGGGATCGGCTAGCCACGCGCCCCATAATGAGGCACCACACTGTGGCGGCCAGCGCCTCTGCACCAAACAAGAGCACAGCAGTATGTTAGTCATCTCCAACAGCGTTACCCTCCCCTGGCATGAGCTGCAATTCCAGACCATGCGGGCTCAGGGCAACGGTGGCCAGCACGTCAACAAGACCGACTCCGCCGTCTGGTTGCGCTTCGATTACCGCAATTCTCCCAGCCTGACCCCGCTCTACAAGGAGGGGCTCGACAAGCTGAGCGACAGCCGGGTGCATGACGGCTTTATCCTGATCCGGGTCGAGAGCCACCGCAGTCAGGACATGAACCGCAAGGAGGCGATGAGCCGCCTTGTCGAACTGCTGAAGAAGGCGGCGTGGCGCCCCAAGGCCCGCCATGCCACCAAGCCGACCCGCAGCTCCCAACGCAAACGGGTCGATGCCAAGAAGCGCAAGGGGGAGATCAAATCGACCCGCGGCAAGCTGGTGCTGGATTAACCCAGGCCTGAGGATGACAGCATGAAATACAGTTTTTGCGACAGCACCCATGGCCCTCTGCTCATCGCCATCGACAGGGACGGTCTGCGCTATGTGGAATTCGTGCGGGGAGAGCAGCCGGTAACTCCGACCGATGAGTGGCAACGGGATGATCTGGCTCTTGCTCCCTTCGTCGAGCAGTTCGCCGCCTACTTCGCCGGTCGTCTGCAGCAATTCGACCTGCCGCTGGCTGCCCGTGGCACGCCATTCCAGCAAGCGGTATGGCGCGCCCTCTGTGACATTCCCTACGGTGAAACCGTCAGCTATCTCGAGATAGCCCAAGCCATCGGCAATCCCAAATCGGTCAGAGCCGTGGGAGCCGCCAATGGCCGCAATCCGCTCAGCATCATAGTGCCCTGCCACCGGGTGATCGGCCGCAGCGGCGAGCTGACCGGTTATGCCGGCGGTATTCCCATCAAACGCTGGCTACTGGAGCTGGAGCAGCGTCACGCGCCGTTTGTCCTGACCCCATAAACGTGGTGCTCTGAAGAATCATCGCAGCAGAAGCGAGCCTCGGTCACCTTGCTGAAAACGTGTCGAGAAGATGAACAGAGGATGAAGAATTGTCTCAGAACTACTTCAGATAGAAGCTGGCATGATGGCTCCATACTTGAGTGGCACGGCTCATTCACCACTCCAAGTAGCACCCATGTGACGCTTCCAATCTGTCTTTTTTCCCCAGCGCCTCCCTTGAGGCGCTTTTTTTGTGCCTGGCAGAGTCAGTCTGCAACAAGGGGGAAGGCTGAAACGGCCTTCCCCCTTGTTGCTACCAGGCGATGACCGGATCAGGATTCTCGCGGGGCGACAAACTGCAGCTCCGGTGCAGAGGAGGTGAGAACGTCGGCACAGTAATCCCAGGTCGAGATGCGATAGTGCTGCAAATCTTCGTCCAGATGCAGGCCATCAGACTCCTGATGAAACCAGCTGGCGAAACGGGAGGGGGTGATGAGCTGGATCTGCTCCTCGATGGCGTGACTATCCTTCCCCTCGGCCAGATCGCAATCTTCGATAACCCGCAGGGCGTAGATATGGCGAAAATAGACCCGGCAGAGGATTTGCGGGGGCAGATCGATGCTGCGTGCCCGCCCCAGCATGATGGTCAGAGAGTCGCTCCAGAGATCCTGATGCAGCTCGGCCACAACCAGACCGGGGGGTAGCTGGCGGGACGGAGCCCAAGGGACGGCAACCTGCCGAATGGCATTTTTCTGTTCCATATTCACCTCGCGACGACTCGCTCCCTGTCTTGAGTCTATCTGAACCACATAGTCCCGGCGAAGACAATCGATGGACAATAAAAACGGCAATAAAAAAGCCGACGTATCAAACGTCGGCGAATAAAAAGTGCTTACAACAGAGGATTCACATATTCAGACCCGTGGATCGAAAGATTGGTTCCCTCTTTTTGTAATTAATTTTCGGCGCGTTTAAACATCAGGGTATTGGCGTCCGACTCTTCCGGCACGAAGTAGTACCCCTCGGCATTGAAACCGGTCAGCTGCTCCACCTCGGTCAGGCTGTGCTTGATGATGTGACGGGCCATCATGCCGCGCGCCTTCTTGGCGTAGAAGCTGATGATCTTGAACTGGCCGTTCTTCTCATCCTTGAACACCGGCGTGACGATCCGCCCTTTCAGGCTCTTGGGTCGTACCGACTTGAAATACTCGTCGGAGGCCAGATTGATCAGCACCTCATCCCCCTGTGCGGCCAGCGCATCGTTGAGGTGGTGAGTGATCACCTCGCCCCAGAACTGGTAGAGATCCTTGCCGCGGCTATTGTCGAGACGAGTCCCCATCTCCAGCCGGTAAGGCATCATCAGATCGAGGGGGCGCAGCACACCATAGAGACCGGAGAGCATCCGCAGATGTGCCTGAGCGAAGTCAAAATCGGCCTCGCTGAAATCTTCTACCGCCAGTCCGGTATAGACATCCCCCTTGAAGGCCAGCAGCGCCTGGCGAGCATTGGCCGGTGTGAAGTCTGGTTGCCACTGCGCAAACCGGGCTGCGTTGAGGCCCGCCAGCTTGTCGCTGATCTTCATCAGGGTGGCAATTTGATCCGGGCTCAGTTGGCGAGCCCGCTTGATGAGCTCTGCAGAGTGATCGAGCAACTCGGGTTGGGTGAATCGGGTTGTCACCAGCGGTGACTCGTAATCCAGCGTCTTGGCCGGGGAGACCACAATCAGCATAAGGTTCCTTTATGGCGAGGGGCCGAACGGCAGAGCGGCCCCATGATTCATTCATCAAGCGTCACATTGTCCAGCGTACCTGTACCAAGCTGATCACGGCCGGAAAGCTTGATCAGCAGCCGCAGGTCGTTGGCCGAGTCGGCATGGGCAAGGGCCTCACTGTAGCCAATCTGGCCGGAGCAGAACAGGTTGAAGAGCGATTGATCGAAGGTTTGCATGCCAAGCTCGGTCGATTTGGTCATCACCTCCTTGAGACGGTGCATCTCCCCCTTGCGGATAATGTCGGTGATAAGCGGGGTGTTGAGCAGGATCTCGAATGCGGCGCAGCGCCGCTTGCCATCCACGCTCGGCACCAGTTGCTGGGCGACAATGGCCTTGAGGTTGAAGGAGAGATCGAACAGGAACTGACGATGCTTCTCCTGCGGCACCAGATGCAGAATGCGATCCAGCGCCTGGTTGGCGTTGTTGGCATGAAGGGTCGCGAGGCAGAGGTGGCCGGTCTCGGCGAATTGCAGGGCAAACTCCATGGTCTCAGAGCTTCTGATTTCGCCGATCAGAATGACGTCCGGCGCCTGACGCAGCGAGCTTTTCAACGCCACATCGAACGACTCGGTATCGATCCCCACCTCCCGCTGGGTGATCAGGCTGCGGCCATGCTGATGGACAAACTCCACCGGGTCTTCCACCGTCAGAATATGGCCGTCGGCATGCTGGTTGCGATAGCCAATCATGGTCGCCTGGGTGGTCGATTTGCCCGCCCCTGTGGCGCCGACAAACAGCACCAGTCCGCGCTTGGCCAATGCGACCTCCTGCAGGATCACGGGCAGTTGCAGATCATCGAAGGTAGGAATACGTGTCTCGATACGCCTAACCACCATGCCGGGCAGCTCCTGCTGCCAGAAGGCACTGACCCGAAAACGGCCAAGCGCCTCGCGATAGATAGCGTAGTTGGCCTCCTTGGTGCGGATATAGCGCTCGAAGTGATCGCTGCTGAGGGTATCCCTGACCAGCGTCAGCGCCCCCTTCTTGTCGAGCGCCTCGCCCCCCAGCGACACCAGATGGCCATTCACCTTGAGGGTGGGGGGCGTCCCCACCGTCACAAAGAGATCCGACCCTTTTTTCTCTACCAGCTGGCCCAGCAGTTCATCCAGATTCATCATCGATCCCTCCCTGGATCCGGCATCATCAGATGCTGTTGGGGTCAACCGCCTTGGCCTTGGCATCGAGAGACGCGACCATGCCACGGCTGACCAGCTGTTTGAGGCTCTGATCCATGGTCTGCATGCCGTGGGTCATCCCGGTCTGGATCACCGAGTAGAGCTGGGCAATCTTGTCCTCCCGAATAAGGTTACGCACCGCCGGGATCCCCATCATGATCTCGTGGGCGGCCACCCGACCGCCGCCAATGCGCTTGAGCAGGGTCTGGGAGATAACCGCCCGCAGGGATTCGGAGAGCATGGAGCGCACCATGTCTTTCTCCGCGCCGGGAAAGACGTCGATGATACGGTCGATGGTCTTGGCCGCCGACGAGGTGTGCAGGGTGCCGAACACCAAATGGCCGGTTTCGGCTGCGGTCATGGCGAGGCGAATGGTTTCAAGATCGCGCATCTCGCCCACCAGAATGATGTCAGGGTCTTCCCGCAGTGCCGAGCGCAGGGCATTGCTGAAGCTCTTGGTATCGCGGTGCACTTCGCGCTGGTTCACCAGACAGCGCTTGTTCTCGTGCACAAATTCGATAGGGTCTTCGATGGTGAGGATATGGTGATGGAAGTTCTCGTTGATGTAGTTGACCATGGCCGCCAGCGTGGTCGACTTACCGGAACCGGTCGGCCCGGTCACCAGCACCAGACCACGCGGGAACTCGGCGATCTTGCGGAAGATCTCCGGCGCATCGAGATCTTCGAGGCTCAGCACGGTGCTGGGGATGGTACGAAATACCGCGCCCGAACCACGCGCTTGCTGGAAGGCGTTGACCCGGAAACGGGCCAGATTGGGCACCTCGAACGAGAAGTCGACCTCGAAATTCTCCTCCAGCTCCTTGCGCTGGTGATCGTTCATGATGTCGTAAATGAGGGCGTGCACTTCCCGATGTTCGAGGGCGGGCAAATTGATCTTGCGAACCTCGCCATCAACCCTGATCATCGGGGGAACCCCGGCTGACAGGTGTAGATCCGACGCTTTATGCTTTACACTGAAAGCCAATAACTCTGTGATATCCATAGATTTGTCATTCTCCCATCACAAGATCACTAACGAAACATGAACCAGATTGCCCAGCACCTGCTTCAGGTAAAAGAACGCATTGCCCAGGCAGCCAGAGGGGCGAGCCGCAATCCGGAGCAGGTCCGGTTGCTTGCGGTCAGCAAAACCAAACCCCTTGAGGCCCTGATGGCCGCTCACGCAGCCGGCCAGCGCTGCTTTGGCGAATCCTACGCTCAGGAAGCAGCCACCAAGATCGACACCCTGCGCCAGCAACCCGAATATAACGACATAGAGTTGCACTTTATCGGCCCTTTGCAATCGAACAAATCCAGGCTGGTTGCCGAACGGTTCGACTGGGTGCAAAGCGTGGACAGAGAGAAGCTGATCGAACGTCTGAACAATCAGCGCCCTGCCAGCATGGCGCCGCTAAATGTTTGTCTGCAAATCAATATTAGCGGAGAGAGCAGCAAATCCGGAACGTCGGAACAAGAGATTTTCCGCCTTGCCGAGCTGGTTTCTCACAGTAAACGGCTGGTGCTGCGCGGGTTGATGGCCATTCCCGAACACACCAGTGACGAGACCGTATTGGCCGCCCAAATGGCCCGTATGCAGACTCTGTTCACCGAGCTTGCGCGACAATACCCGAGCGTCGATACCCTCTCGATGGGGATGACCGAGGATCTTGAACTGGCGATCGCCCACGGCAGCACCATGGTGCGGGTCGGCACCGCCATCTTCGGCGCCCGCGACTACTCATAAGCAGGTGCGCGAGCGCATGCAACACACGCCGCGTGCCAGCGCCCCACCAAGCAACAGGAGCCTTTAATGCAACAGCACAGGACGCTCGCCTTCATCGGCGCAGGCAACATGAGCCGCAGCATCATCGCCGGTCTGGTCAAGGCGGGTTATCCGGCAGAGCTGATCACTGCCGCCAACCCGAGCCAGCCCAAACTGGATGCGCTGGCCAGCGACTACGGCATTTGCACCACCCGTTCCAATGCCGAGGCGGCCCGCCATGCCGAGGTGATCGTGCTGGCGGTCAAACCGCAGCTGATGGCTGGCATGCTGGCTGCACTGGTTGCCGAGCTGGGCTCCCTTGCGGACAAGCTGCTCGTCTCCATCGCCGCCGGCATCAAGGTGGCCCGCCTTGCCGAGATGGCCGGTGGCCATGACCGTATCATCCGCACCATGCCCAATACCCCGGCCCTTTTGGGTCTGGGCATGACCGGACTCTACGCCCCCGAGCATATTGCCGCCAGCGATCGCGAGTTTGCCGAGCAGATGATGCAGGCGGTCGGCAAAACCCTCTGGGTGGCGCAGGAGTCCGGCATCAACAGCGTCATCGCCGCGGCCGGCAGCGCCCCGGCCTACTTCTTCCTCTTTATGCAGGCGATCGCCGAAGAGGCAGAAGCGATGGGCTTCTCGCCCGAGCAGGCACGCCAGCTGGTGCAGCAGACCGCCCTCGGTGCGGCGGCCATGGTGGAGCAAAATCCCGAACTGTCGCTGCAAACCCTGCGTGAGCAGGTCACCAGCAAGGGCGGCACAACCGCCGAAGCCATCAAGACATTCCAGCAGCAGGGGCTGATGCCGCTGACTGCCAACGCCATGCAGGCAGCCGTCGCTCGCGCCGCCGAAATGGAAACTCTTTTCTGACAGGAGCCCAGATGAACACTGCTTACTTTCTGATTAACACCGTTTTCGATCTCTACCTGATGGTGGTGCTGCTGCGCGTCTGGCTGCAGTGGGCCCGTGCCGACTTCTATAACCCCATGAGCCAGATGGTGGTCAAACTGACCAACCCGCTGGTGGTGCCGCTACGCCGGGTCATCCCGGGTCTGGGGGGGCTGGATCTCGCCTCCGTGGTGCTGGCGCTGGCCATCGCCTTCCTCAAGCTGGCCCTGCTCAAGAGCATGAACGTGCTGCTGGCCGACTGGCTCAGCATCAGCCTGTTTGCCGCGCTGACCGTGCTGAAAAAGGCCGGTTCGATGATCTTCTGGGTACTGCTGATCCGCGCCATCCTGAGCTGGGTCAGCCAGGGCCGCAACCCCATCGAATATGTGATGTACCAGTTGACCGAGCCCTTCCTCTCTCCGATCCGCCGCGTGCTGCCGGCGCTGGGTGGGCTGGATCTCTCGGTACTGGTTGCCTTTATCGGGCTGCAGGCCATCAACTATCTGCTGGGCGACCTGTTCGGCCAGCTGTGGTGGATGATTTGATGCCTGCCGTCCTGCTACAGGGGGATGAACTGGTACTGCATCTGATGATCCAGCCCAAGGCGAGCCGGGATCAGATCGTCGGATTGCACGGAGAAGAGTTGAAAGTGGCCATCACGGCACCGCCCGTCGATGGCCAGGCCAACAGCCATTTGATCAAGTTTCTGGCCAAGCAGTTCAAGGTGGCCAAGGGGCAGGTCACCATAGTGCGGGGCGAGCTGGGGCGACACAAGACGGTCGCCATCGACAGTCCCAAACAGTTGCCGCCGGAAGTGAGCGCTCTGCTGGACAATCCGGCCTGAGCCAACATTGATACGAGAGGGATGACACCATGAAAACAGCCTGGATGAGCTGCCTGTTGGCACTGCTGATGACCCTGCCCCTGCGGGCTGAACAGATGAAAGAGCTGGGCCCCTGGCAGGTGCACTACAACGCCTTCAACTCCAGCTTCCTCACTCCCGAAGTGGCCAAAACCTACGGTCTGGAGCGCAGCCGCTACAACGGCATCATCAACATTGCGGTGCAGGACAAGCAGGCCAAGGCCCAGGCGGTCTCCGTCACCGGCGAAGCCAAGAACCTCACCGGCACCATCCGCAACCTCAGCTTCCAGGAGGTCAAGGAGGGGGATGCTATCTACTATCTGGCAACCCTCCCCTATCGCAATGAAGATACCTACCAGTTCACCTTGAAGATCATGGGGGGCGGTCAGCAGCAGATCCTCACCTTCCAGCAAACCTTCTACGTTGACTGAATAGTGCAACAAAAAGCCCCGACTCAGGTCGGGGCTTTTTGATCGGGAAAAACAGCAAGGGCGCCATGATGGCGCCCTTGTTTTATGAATTATCCAGGCCTGTTACAGGGCGAGGAAGATGCTCGCGAGGGAGGCGCTCATCAGGTTGGCCAGCACGCCGGAGAGGATGGCACGCATGCCGTAACGGGCGATAAAGCCTTTGCGCTCCGGCACCATGGCACCCAAACCGCCGATCAGGATGGCCATGGAGGAGATATTGGCGAAACCGCACAGGGCGAAGGTCACGATGGCTTTGCTCGACTCGCTCAGGGTCTGATCTTGCACCAGAGCGATGAAGGCGACGAACTCGTTGACCACGATCTTGGTACCAATCAGAGCACCGGCAGCCTGTGCCTGCTCCCAGGGCACACCGATCAACCAGGATACCGGGGCAAACAACCAACCCAGAATGATCTGGAAGCTCAGATCCAAACCCACCAGACCGCCTGCCCAGCCGAGCAGACCGTTGAGCATGGCGATCACACCGACGAAGGCAAGCAGGGTCGCACCGACAGCCACGGCGATATTGAGGCCGGCCATGGCACCATCGGCCGCCGCTTCAATCACGTTGGTGGCGCGGGGGATCTCGACATCCTGATGGTGATCCACCTCTTCAACTCCCGGCGGAACCAGGATCTTGGCCATCGCCAGACCGGCCGGCGCAGACATGAAGGCTGCCGCGATCAGGTATTTCAGCTCAACCCCTATGCTGGCGTAACCGACCAGAGTGCCGCCCGCGACAGAGGCGAGGCCACAGCTCATCACCGCGAAGAACTGGGAGTCGGACATCTTGGAGAGGTAGGGTTTGACCACCAGCGGTGCTTCCACCATGCCGACGAAGATGTTGGCGGTGGCGGAGAGGCTCTCGGCACGGCCGGTGCCCAGCAGCTTCTGCAGACCGCCGCCCAGCAGGGCTATGACCCGCGGCATGATGCCGATGTGATAGAGGATGGCGATCACCGCGGAGAAGAAGATGATGACCGGCAGCACGTTGAAGGCAAAGATGAAACCCAGCTTGAACTTTGCCAGATCGCCGAACAGGAAGGCGATCCCCTCCTGACCGTAGCCAATCACGCTGCTGACACTCTCGCTCACCCCGTTCAGCACGTGCTGACCAGCAGGCAGCCAGAGTACCAGCGCGGCAAACATGACCTGCAGGCAGAGGGCAAGGCCAACTGTTCGCAACGGGATACGACGACGATTATCAGAGCAGGTCACGGCAAGCGCCAGGATACTCAGGATGCCGAGCAGGGCAATCATAGGGACTCCATCAGGTGGGGAAAAAGATGGGCGCGGATTCTGCGCTTCTCCCCTCGTCACTGCAAGTCCACTTGGTTACGGCTCTGTTAGAAAAAACGTTTGCACGATACCGGTTGCGCCAACTGGCTGATTTGGCTAGATTTTAGTATCAGAAGAAATCGAGTGTTTCCATTTAAAAACAATCATTCCTCACTGCCGGACAATCGACCACCGAGCCAAGGGGCAAGTCGCTGCTCCCAATAGGGTTCGGGGCCAAAGCGGGCCTTGAGGAAATCGATGAAGAGACGGATCTTGGGATCCAGATGTTCGCGCCGGGCGTAAACGGCGTGTACCGCCATCTGCTGGTTCGGTCGCCACCCTGGCAACACAGGGATCAGCTTGCCGCTCTGTAACTCCTTGTCCAGCAAGTAGTTGGCAATATAGGCGATACCGAGCCCGGCCAGTGCAGCATCCCGCACCGCCTCCGCCATATCCACCCGATAGTTGCCCGCCACCTGCACCGTCTGGCGCTCCTTGCCCTGGCGAAACGACCACTGGTGATAGCGCCGCTCCCGACTCTGGTAAGTGATGCAGTTGTGCTGGGCCAGATCCTTGGGATGGAGCGGCGTGCCGTGGCTCAGCAGGTAATCCGGCGAAGCCGCCACCACGAAGCCAATGTCGGCCAGCCGCTGTCCCACCAGCCCTTCCGGCTTGTCCTCATAGGTGGTGAGCCAAAGATCCAGCCCCTCATCTACCAGATTGGTTCTGTGGTCGAACAGCGAGACTTCCAGCTCCAGCTCGGGATAGCGATCCTGAAACGCCTTGAGATGAGGAATGACGTGCAAGCGGCCAAAAGATTGGCCCACCCCGAGATGGAGCACACCGCTCACCTTGCCGCGCCGCTCGGCGATCATGGAGTCAGCCTCCTGCGCCACCGCCACCAGCGCATGGCAGTGGCGGGCATACTCCTGACCCAGCTCGGTCAGGACGAAGCGCCGGGTGGTGCGCTGTACCAGCTGGGCGCCAAGAGTGGTCTCCAGCAGCGCCAGCTGCTTGCTGATATGGGACTTGGAGACCCCGAGACGACGGGCGGCGGCAGAGATCCCCTGCTCGCGCACCAGCGCATCGAAGATCACCATTTGAGGAAGACGTTGCAGCACAGGATAACCGGATTGAGTGGCGGGAGCCCATTATTCCAGAGCCGCCCGCCAAGGGGTAGGGTCAGAGCCCCAGCGCCCGGGTGATCTGCAGTTTGAGGGGGTCGTCAGCCGGATTCTGGTTGGCGCCGTAGCTGGCGATCAGCTTGCCATCGCGCCCCACCAGATACTTGTGGAAGTTCCAGTTCGGCTCATCTCCGTCAGCGGCCGCCGCCAGCCCCTTGAACAGTGGCACAGCATCGGAGCCCCGCACCGCCACTCGATTGAACATCGGGAAGGTGACGCCATAGTCGCGGCGACACACCTCGGCAGTCTTGGTCTCGTTGCCCGCCTCCTGCCAGAAATCGTTGGAGGGGAAGCCCAGAATAATCAGCCCTTTATCCTTGTAGCTCTGGTAGAGCTTCTCCAGATCGCGGAACTGGCCGCTATAACCGCAGTAGGAGGCGGTATTGACCACCAGCACCACCTTGCCCTCGGTCAGCTGACAGAGATTATGGCGCTGGGTGCTGTTGAGCTCGCGCATCTCCACATTGAAATAGTCGGGACAGGTGGCAGATGCCATGCCGCTGCCAAGCAGCAACAACAGCGCGAACCATTTCATCGGCAACACTCCTTGTGGTTTTCTCTCTGATACGTCCCTTGCACCGGGGCGGTTCACTCTCAATGTAGAGGAATGCCGGTCAGCCAGCCGTGGCCCCAGAAGATGAGCAGCGCCGTGGCCGCCAGTCCGGCCCCGACACTGATGCCGGTACCGGTCCAGTTGGCCTCGGGGCGTGGATACTTCTGCCAGTCCCGCACCGAAATCCAGACGATGCTCACCAGCGCCCACAGCCCGATACCGCCAAACAGCACCAGTGAACGCGCCTCGCTGTTGACCAGCAGGTGGGCAATGGCCCAGAGCAGGGTGCCGAGCAGCTGCGGATGAACCAGCCAGCGCCGCAAATGGTTGGGGCCCTGCCCCGAAAAAAAGAGAATGAGGGAGATGGGCATCATCCCCATCATGGCCAGCGGCCCCCAATCCGGCAGGAAATAGAGCGGAAATGGCCGGACAGTGCGCCAGCCGGCAATGATGCAGGCGATGGCAACGAAAACCAGCAGGGAGAAGAGCCCCTTGTAGCGATTTTCCCCGAGCCGCTCGCGCAGCCGTGCCCGATGCGCCGCTGCAAAACAGGGATAGAGGTGGATCAGGGTAAACAGCGCGACGCCCAGAGTCAGCAGGATCATGGGTCTCTCCTTGTTCGTGTGGCTACCACTATGCCGGAAAGGGCGGAATGCGCCTATAGAAACCGCGCGGCCCCATGGCATCGAACATGGAGCTGGAGAATGTAACAAGAAAAAAGCCGATCACGGAGGATCGGCAAAGAAGTGCTAGGGCAGCCAGACATCTCGCGGGATGAGAGATGCCCCATACGGGAATATTGGGTGGCCGATGACGCCCATCGGCCGAACCGGATCAACCCTTGAGCTGATAGAGTGCCGCAACGTTGCGCGCAGTCAGCTGAATGTTGGTGCTGGCGGTCTCCAGCGCTTCCGGCAGAGACATGGCACGGTTGACCACGGCGAACACCGCATCCAGCCCGTGCTCGTGCACCACGCCGCAATCATCGGTCAGACAGCCGGAGATACCGATCACCGACTTGCCGAACTGCTTGGCACAGCGTGCGACACCGATTGGCGTCTTGCCGTGGATGGTCTGGCTATCGATACGACCTTCACCGGTAATGACCAGATCCGCATCGGCCACTTCATCAGCCAGTTTCAGGGCTTCGATGACGATCTGGATACCGGGCTTGAGCTCGGCACCGAGCAGACCGACCAGCGCGGCCCCCATACCACCGGCAGCGCCCGCCCCCGGAATATCCTTCACCTGCTTGCCAAGGGCCTGCTCGATGCAGTCGGCATAACGGGAAAGGTTGGCATCGAGCTGCTGCACCATCTCCGGGGTCGCCCCCTTCTGCGGGCCAAACACCGCGGAGGCGCCTTTCGGGCCGCACAGCGGGTTGTTCACATCGCACGCCACCTCGATAACCAGCTCGCCCAGACGCGGGTCCAGACCGCTCAGGTCGATGGTCGCAAGTTCGGCAAGACCGGCGCCACCCAGCTCGATGGCTGAGCCATCGGCTTTGAGCAACTTGCCGCCGAGCGCCTGGATCATACCGGCACCGCCGTCATTGGTGGCACTACCACCGATACCGAGGATGAGGTGCTTCACTCCCATCTCCAGCGCGGCCAGGATCAGCTCACCGGTCCCGAAGCTGGAGGTGAGCAGCGGATTGCGCTGCTCGGGAGCGACCAGATGGATACCGGAGGCGGCGGCCATCTCGATGACGGCGCGCTGACCATCACCCAGCAGGCCGACAAAACCCTGCACCTTGTTGCCAAGGGGCGCTGTCACTTCGACCGGGAGGATGCGGCCGCCGGTGGCATCGACCAGCGACTGCACCGTGCCCTCGCCGCCATCGGCCATCGGCAATTTGACGTAGGTGGCGTTTGGCAACACCTGTTTGAAACCGGCCTCGATGGCATCGGCCACCGCCATGGCGCTCAGGCTCTCCTTGAATGAATCGGGGGCAATAACAATTTTCATATCAATTCCTTAGGCGAGGCCAAACACGCCAAACATCAGGGTAGAGACAGCTGCAATGGTCAGACCGACTGCGGTTTCGTAAGGGATGAGCTTGAGACGCTCACCCACGCCCATGTGGACGCTGCCGCCAGTAGCATGGAAGAAGGAGCCGTGGGGCATATGGTCAAACACGGTGGCACC
>NZ_CAWNWX010000029.1:0-4339 GCF_963878195.1 Aeromonas sp. HMWF016 | reverse complement strand
CCCGCCAGCGCGCTGACACCCAGTTCAAGCAGGGTGGAGCTGAATACGTTGGAAGCCACTACAGTACCGGCGGTAGTCGAGGCGGTTGCCAGCGACATCAGGGCACCGGAGATGGGGGCCAGCAGGTAGGAGGGCAGACCGGAGGCGGTCAGGCCGCTGATCAGCACATCCTTCAGGCCGGAGTTGGCAATGATGCCCGCCAGAGTACCGGTACCCAGCAGCATTATGGCCACCGGCGCCATGCGGGAGAGACCGGAGACCGCAAACTGGTTCACCTTGCTGAACTTGCCCATCATCAGGGCACCGACCAGACCACCGAGCGGCAGCGCAATCAGCGGATCCACCACGATACCGGCGACCGGGCGCAGAGCCAGCAGCAGGATGGCAACCAGCGGCGCACTGATGGCGGCGGCAAAGCCCGGCAGTTTGGTGCCCTCGAAGCTCACCACCTCGTCAGCGGCAACCTTGCTGCCCTTGTTGTTCAGACGCTTGGCCAGCCAGTAGGCCATCACCAGACCAAACAGGCCCGGGATGATGCCGGCCGCCATCACCGAGGTCAGAGGCAGGTGGAAGGCATCCGCTGCCGCGATGGCGTTGGGGTTGGGTGACATGACGTTACCCGCCTTGCCGCCACCGATCATTGCCAGCAGGATGGCCGCCTTGGAGAGGTCGGCACGGCGGGCGATGGCCAGCGCAATGGGCGCCACCGTGATGACTGCCACGTCCACGAATACACCGACCGCAGTCAGGATCATGGTCGCCAGCGCCAGCGCCAGCAGGGCGCGGGTTTCACCCAGTTTCTTGACGATGGTCTCGGCGATGGTGGTAGCCGCACCCGATTCGATCAGCACGCCGGCCAGTACGCCGGCCGCCAGGATCCGCATCACCGCAGTGGTGATCCCCTGGGCGCCGCCGATCATCAGGGCAACGGTCTGGCTGAGATCGGCGCCGCCGATCAGGCCGCCAGCGAGTGCGCCGACGATCATCCCGTAAGCGGGCGGAACCTTCTTCAAAATCAGGAAGATGGCGATGGAGAGCGCCGCGATGGCGCCAAGGGCAGTAACCGGGATCATGACGGACACCTTCAATGGGAGTGAATGGCCGCCATTATGGAGATCTGCAATCAGAATGCTTTGGACAAATGGCCAAATATTGCATCATTTAACAGGGTTCACTTGTCCATTTGAACAATCACAAATCGAGATTAAGGCCGAGATAGAGCAAAAATTTGTCGTCTAACTTGTTGAAATTCAATCCGGTTATCTGCTCGATCCGGCTTAGCCGGTAACGCAGGGTATTGGGGTGAATGAACAAGGCTTCGGCACAGCGATGCAGATCACAATCCTGCAAGAAATATTGGCGCAGGGTCTTCTGCAGCGCCCCCTTGCCATCTTCCTTGGCCAGTTTCTGCAGCGGTGTGCGCAGCTGATCCGCCTGCCAGGAGTCCGCCAGACTGCCGAGCAGCACCGGCAAGCGGTAATCCTCGAAGAAGTAGACCTGCTTGCGCGGCGCTTGGCGCATGCCACGGCGCAATGTATCGCGCGCCGTCTGGTAGGAGCGCGCCAGCCCGTCGATCCCGTCGAAGTAATCCCCCACCCCGATCCGCACCTTGAAATGGGGGATGCGTGCCAGCAGCAGCTTGATGCGGCTGCGCTCCTGCGCCGATTGCCAGAGGCCGTCGCTGAGCTGGGCCGGTTTTAGCACCACTATCTCGTCAAGACCGTTGATGGCCACCAGATTGTCCCGCTCAGGGTTCTCCAGCAGATGTACCAGCTCTCGCAGCCGGGCCGGATCGCTCTCCTCCAGTGCCAGCACCGCCACCACCCGAGGCTGGCCGAGATCGAGCCCGAGGAAGCGGGCCGCTTGCTGCAGCTGATCGACCCGCCCCTCGCCGCGGATCAGCTGCAGCACCAGCTCCTCCTTGTGGCGCTTGTCCCACTGCAGCTGTTCGGTGAGCGCCGCCTGCTCCAGGATCAGCTCGGCAGTCATTCGCACCAGCTCGGCGTAAGCTCGAACGATGTCCGGATCGCCGGAGATACCGATGACCCCCAGCAGCGCCCCCTGATAGGCGATGGGCAGGTTGATGCCGGGACGCACCCCCTTGAGCTCGCGGGCGGTCGCTTCGCTGATCTCCACCACCCGGTTCTCGGTCAGTGCCAGCACGGCCCCCTCGTGACGCTGATGGAGCCGCTCCGGATTGCCGGACGCAATGATGAGACCGTGTTCGTCCATCACGTTGACCGAGAACGACAGGATCTTCATCGCCCGGCTCACAATCTGACGCGCCAGGGTATCGTTTAGCTGCATAACATCTCCAAAGAAGGGACTCGGCAACCCGCAGGAAAGCGCCTGCTACGGGGCAAAGATGCCACATCATCAAGACAAGCGAGAGGGGGATCGCTAGAATAGGCCACTTTACCCGATGTGAGCCCGCCATGGAGCAGGATTTGGTGCTGCCACCACGGCTTCGTGCAGGCCCATCCCCCCGATTTGGAGTGCGCTATGGATTATGAATTTCGCCGCGACCCGTTCGGTGGTTATCGCGCCCGCTTCTCCATGGGCCATGAAGCCATCGGCCAGTGGCTGATCGACGAAGTGGGCAAAGATGAGGAGAAGATCGACGCTCTCTTCGCCATCATCGACCAGCTATCCAGTCGGAGTCGCACCGAATACCGGCTCACCGGCGGGGATTACTCCCTGCTGCTGACCCACGAAGAGGCGGAGGTGAAAGCCAACGTCCTCAATATCGAACTGGGCGAGGATCTCGACGATCTCGCCTACTACGATGATGAACAGCTGGCCATGTGCGGGCTGGAAGACTTTGCCCAGGTGCTCACCTCCTGGCGCGCCTTTATCCGCAATGAGGATATGGGCTGATTGACCCAGTTTCGCTTATTCTGGTCGGCCACTGCGGTCGACCATCCAAACCAACAGGATTGACTATGTCTATTTACGATTTTGATGACGAACTGCCGGAAGACGAAGAACAGGAATCCACCAAGAAAGCAGCAGCTCCCGCCAAGAAGAAAGGCAAGCAGGTGCTGAACACTCAGGTCAACCTGAGCCCGCGCGATGCCAGCCGTCTGAACGGCATGCACGTTGAAGCAATCACCACCCTGGATGATGTCAGTCTGCCGAAGAACGTCATCTTCAAGGCCGGCCTGATCGCGTTGGGTGAGCTGGATGCTAACCAGCGCGCCGATATCATCGCCCGCGTCATCGCCGAATCAGGCCGCTAATCGCGCCCCTGAATAAACAAAGCCGGAGCAACTGCTCCGGCTTTGTTGTTTCTGACCCCCTTACTTGCAGCGAGGCGAGCGGGGCATGCTTCTTGGCACCAGCTTGTCGTAATGACCGCTGGCACGACTCGCCGCCAGCGCCTCGTTGAACCGCTCGATCAGCTCTCGGCCATCGGGTGCCTTGCGCGAGACCATCAGATAGAAGCTATCGGTCTGGCGAAAGTAGGGGAGCGGCTGCAGATAGTTGGGATCGCCAAAGACCCGCATGCTGGCATCGGCGGTGACCGCATCGTTCATCGGCATCAGCTCCACCCGCTTGAGCGCCACCATCTGCAGGCACTGCGCCAGAGTGGCGGGACGGATCAGCTGCAGTGAAAAGCGGGCGATCACCTCGTCGGCATGGCTGGTGCTCCAGCCTGCCGGAATACAGACCCGCAGCCCCTGCCACTTGCCATCGAGCACCGCATCGCTGCCCTGATAGGTGAACCAGGAGAGGTGATCGATATGGAGCGGGGCGCTGTAGTAGAAGAGTTTGGCCCGCTCGCTCGTCCAAGCGTAGGGGTAAGTGGCCGTCATCAGGCCATTGCGGGTCAGCTCATAGCCCCGGTTCCAGGGCAGATAATCCACCTTCACCTCGTCATAGCCGGCCTGGCGCAGCAGCGCCGTCACCAGCCGGGTGCTCTCCCCGCCATCCGCCAGCTCCTTGCCGCTGTAGGGAGCAAACTCCCCGGTCGCCAGCAACACGGGGGCTGCCTGCAACCAGGCGCACCAACAACAGAACAACCACAGATAGTGCTTCATCACCAACTCTCCTTTCACCCTGTGATGAGTATAGAGAAGGGGCCCGACCACCTGCTGCGCGGTTGTTCTCGCTGCGGCCCCTTGTTAAGGTTGCCGTTTGCCTCGACCAAGGAGATCCAATGTTACCCCTGACCGATTCGCTTATCTGGGGCGCGCTGGCGCTGGCCGTGCTGTTTGCCCTGCTGCGCCAGCGTCTTCCCGCGTTTGGCCTGCTGGGCCTCTCTCTGCTGCTGGCCCTGTGGCTTGGCCGCATCACGCCGCCTGCGCTGATCATCACGCTGGCGGGATTGGTGCTGGCG
>NZ_CAWNWX010000028.1:0-3282 GCF_963878195.1 Aeromonas sp. HMWF016 | reverse complement strand
ATTCTATCACCATATGTAGTAGACAAGAGTCGAGCGATTAAACTTCAGAATACACACATACCTAACAGATCAGATCACGACAAGCTAGATTCTCTATCAACACGTGAGTTGTTAATTTTAAAGCACTTGGCCCAAGGTGAGCGAAACATTGATATTGCAAAGCGCTATACTCTAAGTGATAAAACCATCAGCACATATAAACAGAGAATTACAAAAAAGCTGAATATTAAAACCATGTTTGAATTAAGAGAGTACGTAATAAAAAACAAGTTGATTTAAAACAGTAAGAAATCAATAAGAAGTTTCGTAATACAGCTAAACCTATCCTAAGCTTACTCACTCAAATGGAGATATTTTTACTTTTTCAGCCATTAGAGCAGTTAGCTTACGTTTAAAATCGTGCATTTACGTAGTGGACTATATTATGGCTAATATTTCGCATGGATTTATGTTACGAAAAAAAATAATTTCAATGTTATCGTTAGCATTGCTTAATGGGAATGTAAACGCTAGTTCAATCGATATTAAAGCGACACCTCAAGTGGACAATATAACCATTACGGGTCAGTTAAATGACCTTGGCGTCAATGGTGCACAAGCACAAGCAGGATATGTTTACATTGATGTGGATGGTGAACAAGAATCATCGAGTGAACACTATTGGTTCAGTACGCCTGTCGATAGTTTATCTCTTTCATGTTTAACTGAAATTGATTCTGGCTTCGTTGAGATCAATCCTGCATGCACCCAGTTATCTGCTGTTTCATACGGTAATTCACACACAAATCCAGTTATCAACTTAACAGAGGAAGGGATAATTCCTTCATTAGATAGTATTGATGGGCAATTGCTTATATTCTGTGTAAGGCCGATGAATATTAGTGCCGAGTTTGGATATCCAGTTTGTCAAACTTCATCTAAAATACTTCAGCGCCCTCCTGAAGATAATCATAGACCGACTGCAATAAATTTAGATCTAAACCCCCTCCATAATGTAACAATTGATTTCACTCTAACTGGAACGTATGAGTTTGAAGATAGTAAAGGGCATAGCGAAGGCCCTTCATACGTCACATGGCTGAATGAGGAAGATCATTTAATTTACCAAACTACATACCCCTCATTACCTGTGTTAGATCTTGACTCCACAGGACTAATAAATGAAAGGCCTAACATTGAGGGGCATAGGATTAGGTTTTGTGTTCAGCCTATCGATAGTGAAGGGAATATTGGAGATAATGCTTGCTCGGCACAAACTGATATGATCACACCATCTCTTAATAACTCCGCTCCAGAGTTAAGGGCGATTTCAATTAATGGAGACATTGACTTTAATGAACCAGTTATAGGTGTCATTGACGGTTACTTTGATCTAGATAATGATCTTGAAGACCGACTTGAAGAAATAATCACGACGACCTGGCAGTACCGTGAAAGCTCAGGCAGTGAATGGCAAATCGTTGAAGCTGGCACCACGAGTTTTAACGTGGAATATCGAACAGGACAGATTAGATTTTGCGTAAGACCAGTAGCCAAAACCGGAATCAAGAATGGGTTAGTGACATGCACCAGTTCTTACAATATCGGAAATGGTGCCGTGCCAGACTTGTCAGTTTCAGTGAGGAATAATGATGATGATGAATCATTGACCGTAACAGAAGGGGATCGCCTAGACGGAAGCTGGGCAAATATCTCATCAGTTCAACCTACAAATGTAAGGCAAGAATGGCTTCGGGGTGAAACAGTTATTGGTTCTGAGGAGGGATTAAGCTCTAGCCTATCATTAAAAATTCCTTATGGAACGAATGGTCAAACATTTACATATTGTGCACAGGTTTTATCTCCCCCTGGAATGTCTCAACCAAGATGTACTTCAGAAACAGTCACGGGAGAGGAGCTTCTGCCTGAGAGAGTTCGAGTATTGGACATTGGTATAGATGATCAATTACCTCTCAACACCCCTAAACCCATAGCGCTGACATTTACCCTATCACCAGCATCACCACCCAAGCCACCGACTAAGCCACATAATATCAAAGTTGATGTTTCAAGTAAGGCTTTGGTTTCTAAGACTTCAGACTTCTCGGGAGCATCTTCACATCTAGAATTTCAATTACCAACAGAGCAAGCGTCCAGAGTAACTATTTATGTCAAGGATGCGTATGCTGAATGTGCCAAGATATCCATTTATACGCCAAATGGTGAAGAAGATACAACCAAACCAGATCTCTGGGCTCGTTTAAATTTTAATAATGCATGTAACCAATATTAACTATTAACTTAGTTCAATACCTGACACTGGTAAAAAGCCAGTGTCAGGTAAAAATCATTGGAACTCTCTTCAGAACTATTTCACCAATCTCTTATTACTGTTCAATACGGCGTTGTTGCCAAAATCAATGCAGTTTGAATGGAACTAACTGAGGGCTCGGTGATCTGATCACCCTCATCCTCTTCAAGTCTGCATCATGGGCACGTGGCTTCACCCCATCACCAACTGGCCTCAATACAACAAGTCTTTGATGAACTGTGGTTCACTCACCTTCTGGGTTGGTGCCGAGGCCATGAGCAACTGGTTTCACCACGACCATCATGGACGGCGGGGCCGCAGCCAGCTGTACACTGACCAGACCATCTGTACCTTCCTGATGCTCAAGGGGATTTTCAACCTCACTCTGCGTGCCACTCAGGGACTACTCGACTCTCTGTTCGAGTTGATGAATGTGCCGTTGTGTGCACCGGACTATAGCTGTGTCTGCAAGCGTGCACGCACGGTGAAGGTGGCCCCCAAAGGGACGCATTACCGACTTGGTTATTGACTCAACCGGGCTGAAGGTGTTTGGTGAAGGCGAGTAGAAGGTCAGTCTGCGTAGCTACAACGGCCAAGTGCGAGAAGTCATGGCGTATGTAAGCGCCATAAACAAACTGAATACCCTTGGCCTACCTGTCAGAAAGCCCCAAGTGTACGGTCACCCGGGGCTGGGGAAGTCATGACTTGATGGCTGATTTGGGCAACAACGCCGTTCAATACAGAGATGCGAAACGCAGTAATCCGTCGATTGTAAGATATTTTAGAGGTCAGTCATGCACTATACACTTCATAGAATTAAGTCTATGCAACTTCCCTAAAAATAAGTTATCTATCAATTTATTATCCATATTTTATAGATATTAGGCACTAGAACTCCACCAGAGTTA
Source organism: Aeromonas sp. HMWF016 (assembly GCF_963878195.1). Taxonomy (NCBI): domain Bacteria; kingdom Pseudomonadati; phylum Pseudomonadota; class Gammaproteobacteria; order Aeromonadales; family Aeromonadaceae; genus Aeromonas; species Aeromonas sp. HMWF016. Next base: position 84 of record NZ_CAWNWX010000028.1, on the reverse strand, counting down.
CTCTCTCTTAATATAGATGTTATATCGATTGTCATCTTCATTATGTATATTAACGAAAAGTAGTTTTCTTGATTTATATAGTAT
>NZ_CAWNWX010000027.1:18795-49906 GCF_963878195.1 Aeromonas sp. HMWF016 | reverse complement strand
GGTGATGGGCTTTTGCAGCGACGCCGAGTATCGCGAGTTTCTGCGCGCCTGCCCCGAGTTCGAACGGATGCTGATCCGCTCCGGCATCACCCTGATCAAATACTGGTTCTCGGTCTCCGATGAAGAGCAGGAGAAGCGCTTCAAGGAGCGGATCAACACCCCCATCAAGCGCTGGAAGTTCAGCCCGATGGACCTGCAGTCCCGCTCGCGCTGGGTCGAATACTCCCGTGCCAAGGATGACATGTTCACCTACACCGACACCGAGGATTGCCCCTGGTTCGTGGTGGAGGCGGACGACAAGCGCCGTGCCCGCCTCAACTGCATCGCCCATCTGCTGGGCAAGGTGCCCTACGAGGCGATCCACTACGAGCCCATCAAGCTCCCCCCCATCAAGACCGAAGGGTACGAGCGCCCGCCCCTGGCCAGCCAGACCTTTGTCCCCGATATTACTGCCGAACTCGAGGGCTGATCCCTGCCACTGCGCCTGCCAGTTTAGCCAAACGGCAGGCAATAAAAAGCCGGTCGCAAGACCGGCAAAAAGGCATTGAAGATACGGAAAACTTGCACTGAACCGCTATCAGGTACGGATGTACTTGGCGGTACGGGGGAACGCCTGCTCCTTGGCATCGAACAGATAGCAGGCTTCAGCCGGAATACCCACGCTGTAGCTCTGGCCGGTCGCCACATCCACGTCGGAGGTGGTCTTGACGGTAAAGTCGTGACCATCCACATCCATATAGACGAACGATTCGGCGCCCAGATGCTCGGCCACCTGCACCACGCCGCTCAGCTTGCTGTCGGCATGGGCGTGGCTCAGCGGCACCAGATGCTCCGGGCGGATACCCAGCTCAACCTTGTCACCCACCGCGCCACGACGGGCATCGACCCGCACCCGCACGCTGTCGCCGGTAGAGAGCTTGACCACGCACTCCTGCTCGCCAATCTCCATCAGCTCGGCGGCCAGGAAGTTCATCTTGGGCGAACCGATAAAACCGGCCACAAACTTGTTGTCCGGGTTGTGGTAGAGATCCAGCGGTGAACCAAACTGCTCCAGGTTGCTGGCGGCATCGGCCTTGAGCGGACTCAGCACCACGATCTTGTCAGCCAGGGTCATCGCTTCCACCTGATCGTGGGTCACGTAGATGATGGTGGAGTTGAGCTCCTTGTGCAGCTTGGCGATCTCGATCCGCATCTTGACCCGCAGCGCGGCGTCGAGGTTGGAGAGCGGCTCGTCAAACAGGAACACCTGCGGCTGCTGCACGATGGAGCGACCGATGGCGACCCGCTGGCGCTGACCACCGGAGAGCGCCTTGGGCTTGCGCTCCAGCAGCGGCTCCAGACCCAGGATCTCGGCGGCGCGCATCACCCGCTTGTGGATGTTCTCCTTGTCCATCTTCTTGAGCTTCAGACCAAAGGCCATGTTCTCGTAGATGTTCATGTGCGGATAGAGGGCGTAGGACTGGAACACCATGCCCACGTTGCGCTCTACCGGCGGGACGTCGTTCATGTAGCGACCGCCGATGGTCAGCTCACCGCTGGTGATGTCTTCCAGGCCCGCGATCATCCGCAGCAGGGTGGATTTGCCGCAGCCGGACGGGCCGACGAAGACGATGAACTCGCCCTCCTTGATGGAGAGGTTGATATTGCGCAGGGTGTCCTTGTGAACAGCCGGGTCGTAATTTTTGCGAACGTTGTTGAGTACTACTTCAGCCATGACGAGCTCCGCTCTTGAATCTTTGCAAATCGTGATAGCGGGGGGAGTCAGCTCCCCCGGCCATAAACTTAACCTTTCACGCCACCGGCAGTGAGACCACCGACCAACCAGCGCTGCGCCAGCAGGAACACCACTGTGATGGGGAAGCCGGAGAGCACGGCGGCTGCGGCAAAGTCACCCCACAGGTAGTTCTGCGGATAGAGGTACTGCTGGGCCCCGACTGCCAGGGTCAGATTGTTCACATCCTGCAGCAGGATGGAGGCCATGGGCACCTCGGTAATGGAACCGATAAAGGCCAGAATGAACACCACCGCCAGAATAGGCACCGACAGGGGCAACAGGATCAGGCGGAATGCCTGCCACGGAGTCGCACCATCGATGGCCGCCGCCTCCTCCAGAGAGGAGTCGATGGTCTCGAAGTAGCCCTTGATGGTCCAGACATGCAGGGCGATACCGCCCATGTAGGCGAGGATCAGGCCACCGTGGGTGTTGAGACCCAGCCAGGGGATGTAGTCACCAATCTTGTTAAAGAGCGCGTAGATGGCCACCAGTGCCAGCACCGCCGGGAACATCTGGAAAATCAGCATGCCCTGCAGGATGGTGGACTTGCCACGAAAACGCAGGCGGGCAAAGGCGTAGGCACAGGTGGTGGAGAGCGTCACGATCATCAGGGCAGTGATGCCGGCGATCTTGATGGAGTTCCACAACCAGGTCAGCACCGGGAACGGCGGCGGCGTGATGCTGCCGTCGGCGTTGGTGATGGAGATGCCCAGCGCCAGTTTCCAGTGATCCAGGGTCGGATTGGAGGGGATGATCTCCCCTACCGCGAAGTTACCGTTACGGAACGAGATGGCGATAACCATGATCAACGGGAAGATGATCAGCGCCAGGAAGCCCCACATGACCAGGTGGGTTGCCCACACCCGGTATTTGACTGATTTGGGTTGTACGATTGCCATGTTGAAGCCTCCTTACAGCTGTTTGTCGGCTTTGGACAATTTCAGGTTGAGCAGCGCCAGCGCACCCACGATGAGGAAGATGGCGGTGGCGATGGCACTGGCCAGACCGTAGTCCTGACCACCCGATCCCTGGAATGCAATCCGGTAGGTGTAGCTCACCAGCAGGTCGGTGGTACCGGCCGGAGTGCTGGCACCGATGATGTCCGGAGCACCGTTGGTCAACAACTGGATAAGTACGAAGTTGTTGAAGTTGAAGGCAAACGAGGCAATCAACAGCGGGGTCAGCGGCTTCATCAGCAGCGGCACGGTGATCTTGAAGAAGTTCTGCACCGGACCGGCACCGTCCATGGCGGACGCTTCGTAGAGATCTTCCGGGATAGCTTTGAGCAGGCCCATGCAGAGGATCATCATGTAGGGGTAGCCCAGCCAGGTGTTGACGATCAGGATCATCACCTTGGCCAGCATGGGATTGGTATACCAGTCCGGCTTGATGCCAAAGGCCGCTTCCAGGAACATGTTGATCTCACCGAAGTTCTGGTTGAACAACCCCTTGAACACCAGGATGGAGATAAACGCCGGAATCGCGTAGGGCAGGATCAACATGACCCGATAGAAGCCGCGCCCCTTGAGCGATTCCCACTGCACCAGACAGGCCAGCACCATACCGATGGCCAGAGTGAACGCCACGGAACAGGCAGAGAAGATCACGGTCCAGACGAAGATCTGCAGGAACGGCGCCTGAATACCCGGGTCAGTCACGATGCGGGCGAAGTTCTTCCAACCCACGCTGACCACAAAGCCCGGAGCGATGCCCTTGCCGACAAACTGGCCCTGATCGTCGATGTACTGGTAGAAACCGGTCTCGCCGTTGGGCAGCATCAGCTCGCCGCTCTGGTTGTCGCGCAGCAGGTTGCTGTCTTTGATCACCACGCCGGATTTGAGCACGGCGCCATCCATCAGACGGGTGTACTGGGACTTCTGGGCGGCAAACTTGCGCAGGCTGCTCAGGGTCAGATGGGTGGAACCATCGGGCAGCACCAGATCCAGCGCGCTCAGGTGGGTGCGATGATCAACGATGGCGCGAATGGGAGCCGGTTTGCTGGCGATCTCGCCAGTGACCGGAGTCAGCTCGATGAGCTGAGGAGTTGCCTGTGCCCGCCCTTCACTCACGGCCAGCTCGCGGGCCTTGTTGTTCATCAGGGTAACGGGTTGGCTGATATAGGCGTGATCATCCTGGTTCAGCTGCAGCTGGAACTGGCCGTTGTCGCCACCCAGCAGCGTAAAATCGAATTCACCGCCCGCCACCTTGTAGGTTTTCTTCAGATGGTAATCACGAGCCTGCTCCACGGAGAGCAAGTTGGTGCCTGAATAGTTGGTGAAGGCGATGCCAATCGTGTAGGCAAGAGGGAAGATGATAAATACAACCATGCCAGCCACACCCGGAAAGATGTAGCGATGGGCATAGGTCTTCTTGTTCATGAAGACATACAGACCGACGGATACCACCACCAGATCCAGCAGCGCGAATACCCACTCGCCACTGGCGTACATCATCACGGCTGCATAGCCGTTGAGGATGGCGACCAGAGCCGCGATAGTCCACTTAAGCCAGGTGTGCTTATCCTTCGGACCGGCATAGGACTCAACAGAAGGTACTACTTCCATGCCAATTAACCTTTATAACGCCAAGAGAGATTTGAGAGAGAGGGAGGCCATTGCGGCCTCCCGGGTAGTGCGTGCTTACTGAACGATACGCTTGGCAGCGGTATCCAGCGCTTCGTCAACACCTTGACGGCCAGAGGTCACGTTCTTGAGGGCTGTTTCGAAGGAAGACCAGAAACGGCTCATCTCGGGTACGGACGGCATCGGCTCGCCAGCCTGGGCGTTCAGCATGGTGGCCTTGATGTGCGGATCGGATTCCAGCGTCTTCTGGAAGGATTTCAGCGCAACGGCCCCCAGCGGCTTGTCGGCGTTGACCGGAGCCAGACCGGCATCGGTCAGCAGGTAGTTTTCCAGGAACTCGATGGCCAGATCCTTGTTCGGGCTAGCGGCGTTGATGGTGGCACCCAGTACGCCAACGAAGGCTTTAGCCGGTTTGCCCTTCAGGGTCGGCAGCGGCGCTACGCCGTACTTGATGCCGCTCTTGTCCAGGTTGCTCCAGGCCCAGGGACCGTTGATCATCATGGCCACTTCGCCCTTGTTGAACTTGGCATCCATTACGCCGTAGTCGATACCCTTCTCCAGGTGACCGGATTTGATCATCTCGGAGATGTAGCCTACGCCGATCTTGGCGCCAGCGTTGTTCACGCCGGTGTCTTTCACGTCATAACCGGTAGCGGTTTTCTTGAAGGCATAGCCACCGTTGGCTGCCACCAGCGGGTAGCTGAAGTAAGGGGTGTCATAGGCCCACATGATGGCGCGCTTGCCGTTCTTCTTCAGAGTCTCGTCAATCTTGGCGATCTCTTCGAAGGTCTTCGGCGGCTCAGGCAGCAGATCCTTGTTGTAGATCAGGCTGACTGCTTCCATGGCAACCGGGTAGCCATAGGTTTTCCCGTCAACAGTCATGGCATCCCATGCCAGCTGTTCGAATTTGGCTTTGGTCGCAGCGCTCGGCGTTACCGGAACCAGCAGACCGGCCTTGACCCACTCACCGTAACGGTCGTGAGCCCAGAAGAAGATGTCCGGGCCGTTGCCAGTGGCGGCGGCTTGCTGGAATTTCACTTCAACCTGATCCGGGTGAGCAACAGTAACCTTGATGCCGGTTTCTGCTTCAAATTTCTTACCCACTTCAGCCAGACCGTTGTATCCCTTGTCACCGTTGATCCAGATGGTCAGCTGGCCTTCATCGATGGCAGCAGTAGCAGTGCAAGCGACGCCAAGAGTGGCCAGACCGATCAGGGATGACAGCAATTTCTTTTTCATGAGCCTTTCCTTGTAGTAGTTCCGCGCTGTAAGAGCATTGTGTGCGAAGTGAATATTATCCCAAGCGTCATTCGCCTCACATGACGCAACTCGCATTTTTGAAATGCAATTACGTATTTCCTTCCAGAAAGTTTTGAAAACATTTTCTTAAATCGGGGAAATAACCCTGTTTATCGGCTTATTTCAAAACAACAACCGAAATATAATTACCAAACTGAAATATAATTACTCCAATGAAAGGGTTTTCACTTGAATGAAAACCCTTTCAGGTGGTTTATTTTGTTTGATCTGTTAACAAAGCACCGGCCCGGTTTCGCCCTGCCCCTTTCGCCCAATAAAAAAGAGACTCTGCCAGGGCAGAGTCTCTTTTTGCCGGAAATGACGGCTTGATCACATTACGACTGGCGCAGCAGCTGATCCTTGAGGTTGGGCGGTACCCCCTTGATGGTCAGGGTGTCGGTCTGCGGGTCATAAAATACGCGACTGTTCAACAACTTCTGCTCAAAACTCAGGGTCAGACCGCCGCCGGAACCGACAAACTTGGTCAACCCACGCAGGGTGGAGCGATCGGCCGGGAAGCGCTCTTCCAGTTCGTACTCCTGACCAATGAAGCTGTAAAAATCGAGGTCACCCTCGCCGGCATCTTTTGCGGAGAGTTCTGCCGACAGCTCCTTGATCTCGATCTCTTCACCGGCACTCGCCTGCTCGGTGCAATATTTGAAGACCTGCTTTTTATAGTCATTGCGCTCTGCCGGTTCGAGCTGACGACTGTCGCAATAATCTTCAACTGCCTGCAGCAGCCCTTTATTCTGGATCTTGGCATCCATTCCTTCACGGGCACCCAGCAGATCCATAAAGAAGTCGCCCAGCTTGCGACCAATACGTCCCTTGCTGAAGGTAATATAACGGCGTGACTCGGGTTGGGTTTTCCATTCGGTCAAATCGATGCGGGCCACCAGATTGAGTTTGCCGATATCCAGATACTGGATATGGCGTAACTCCAGCGCTTCGCTGACGGTGACGCTCTCCTTGCCCTCCAGCAGGGCGATCATCAGATAATCGACACCGACATAGTTGTATTTGGCGATCAGCAGCACCCCCTGCTCATCGAGGGCGTGCTCCACCAGCTGTTTGACCAGCATCTGGGTCACATTGACCGAGAAGGGAACAAATTCGGTCTGCTCGCAGAGCAGCTGTTCGAGGGCGATGCGAAACGCGGGAGAGGGCTGCTTGGGAGCCTCTTCCCCCTCCGCCAGCTCGGCGACGGCGGCCTCGGGGTCGGCGAAGAAGCCAAAGCCCTTGCCTCCCTTGCCGTTGTAGATGCGATGCAGTTCCGCCATCAGTCCCTGTACCGCTTCGTCGGGGGGTAGGGTCTGGCTGCGGGTATCGGCGTGTGGTTGACCATCGCCGCCCTGGCGCAGGGAGTGAAGTATGATCTTGTCGATATCGAGACTCATGTCACAAAGCCATAGTGTTAGCCGAAAGGGTGAAGTATTATAAGGCGCTTTGAACCGAGATGAACTGAAGATTATGCCCATCGTATCAAAGTACAATAACGAGCAGTTTGACGCCCTGATGAACGACCTGATCACCGCCCTGGAGAAGCACAAGGCGCCAGTGGATCTGAGTCTGATGGTGCTCGGCAACCTGACTACCAATATCATCAACGGTATGGCTCCGGCCCAGCGTCAGGCCATCACCGAAAAGTTTGTCCAGGCCCTGACCGCATCGGTCGATAACCGCCACGACACGCACTGAGTCCCCGACTCTGTTGATTTGACGTTTCTCAACGCAGATGGATCACTATGGTCGAAACCGGTAACCCCTATCGTGATAATGTCTCTCGCCTGATCACCTGGGGGCATTGGTTCTCCTTCTTCAACATCATTCTCGCCATGCTGATTGCCACCCGTTATCTGGGCGCCATCAGCTGGCCGTCGACCACCCTTGGCGTGGTCTACCTCGTTGTAAGCTGGATTGGCCACTTCTCGTTCTTAAGTTTCGTCACCTACCTGCTGACGATCTTCCCTTTGAGCTTCGTGTTGCCCAAAGAGAAGCCTCTGCGCTTCATCTCCGCCGTCGTGGCGACGCTGGCGTTGGTGCTTTTGCTGATCGACACCCAGGTATTCCGGCTGTTCAAGTTCCACCTCAATGCCCAGGTGTGGCAGTTGCTGCTGGATCAGGCCCAGACCGAAGAGGGCTCGATCTGGAGCATCATCTTCGTCGCCGTGCCGACCATCTTCCTGCTGCAACTACTGCTGTCGGCCTATGTCTGGCGCAAGATCAACAAGCGCAAGCGCCGTCAGTATGGCAATCAGGTAGGGCTGGCACTGCTGGTCTGCTTTATCCTGACCCACGTGGTCAACAGCTGGGCGGATGCCACCCTGTATCAGCCCATCACCATGCAGCGCGCCAACTTCCCTCTCTCCTACCCCATGACGGCCCGCTCCTTCCTGGCCAAACATGGCTGGCTGGATCTGGATCAGTACGAGAAGCAGGCGGCCAGCCAGAGCGATGACAGTGACAGCCGGATCCGCTATCCGCTACGGCCGCTCAACGTCAATGCGCCCCTCACCCACAGCAACCTGCTGATTGTGGTGGTCGACTCGCTGCGCTTTGACATGCTCAACAACATCAACATGCCCAATCTGCAGCGCTATGCGGATCAGCATCTCAGCTTCCGCAATCACCTGAGCGGCGGCAACGATGACCTGATGGGGATGTTCAGCCTCTTTTATGGCCTGCCTGGTCACTACTACAAAGAGATCAGCAGTGACAAGCGCCCGCCGGTGCTGTTTGACGAACTGCTGCGCCAGGATTACCAGTTCGGCCTGTTCGGCGCGATAGAAGATGGTCAAAAGTATCGCAAGAGCATCCTCGCCGGTCTGCGCAAACAGGTGTTTGTCTCCGAGCAGACTAACGACGGCAAGCTGCTGACCGACTGGCAGCAGTGGCTGGAGAAGCGCACGCCGGAGCGCCCCTGGTTCTCGCTGGTCTATCTCTCAAGTCCTGGCGACTACCAGCTGCCCGCAACCATGAAGGGTCCTTTCCAGCCGGAGCTGACCAACTTCAATCCTGCCACCGCCTATCGGGCGGAAAACTTGGTGAAGCTGGAGAATCGCTACAAGAACTCGGTCTTCTATACCGACCAGTTACTGGAAGAGATGCTAACCAAGCTGCAGCTGCAGGGAATGGACAGCAATACGGTGGTGGTCATCACCTCCAACCACGGTCAGGAGTTCAACGACACCCAAAGCAACAGCTGGGGCGCTGGCAGCAACTACTCCCTCTATCAGGTTCAGGTGCCCATGGTGGTGGCCTGGCCGGGTCGCAGCAGCCAGGTGATCGAGCAGCCGAGCAGCCATTTCGACCTGGCGCCGACCCTGATGCAGGGGATGCTGGGGGTGCGCAACCCGCCGCGTGATTACAGCATTGGCCGCTCGCTGTTCGACTTCAGCCCGCGCAACTGGCTGCTGGCCGGAGACCAGAACGACTTTGCCATCTACCAGAGCGGAACCATCACCCACTTCAACAAGCAGGGTGACTTCGAGCTGCTGGATCGCAACAGCTATCAACCCATCAAGCGGGCCACCCCCGACATGGGCGCCATGATCCAGGTAATGAACGAGCTCAACCGCTTCTACCGTCACCCCTGACAGGCATCTCTCTCTCAAACAAAACGCCCCCACATTCGGGGGCGTTTTTTATGGATAGGCTCCACGCAGTCGCTGGTGTGGATTATTGAACCTGCCCGGTCGACCATGCCTGCGGCAATTTGTAGCCGGCAAAGCGCTTGGCTGCATAAGCCTTGAACTCGGCCGAGTTGTAGGCGGCCGCCACATCCCTGACAAATGGCTTCTCGCTGTCGACCCGCTTCACGACCACCCAGTTGATAAAGTCGTAGCTGCGCTCAAGAAAGAGCCCTTGGCTAAACGGGATGCCACTGGAGGCGGCAAAATTGCCGTTGATCACTGCAAAATCCACATCCTCCCGCGAACGGGGCAGTTGCGCCGCCTCGAGCAGTACCAGCTTGAGATTGTGCGGGTTGCTCACCACATCAAACTCGCTCGCCTTGAGCGGGTTAATCCCCTCCTTGAGAGTGAGCCAGCCCAGATCCTGCAGCATCAGCAGGGCACGCGCCTGATTGGTGGGATCGTTGGGGATAGCCACCGAACTCCCCTCTTTCAGCTGATCGAGTGTGGCCAACTTGCCGGAATAGAGCCCCATCGGCCCGGTGGGCACCTGCACAACGGGCGTCAGTGACAAACCGCGGTCTTTGCTAAAGCTCTCGAGATAAGGCTTGTGCTGGAAACAGTTCACATCGAGCGAGCCATCCGCCAGCGCAATGTTGGGGGAAACATAGTCGGTAAACTCCACCAGCTTGACCTTGTATCCTTTGGTCTCCAGCTGCGGCTTGATGGAGTCGGTCACCATGTCGGCAAAATCCCCCACCGTAGTGCCGATCACGATCTCTTGGCGATCCTCACCCGCCCGGACAGTGCCAGCCAGAGTGCCGTTCAGTAAGAGCAATAGAGGAAAAAACCAGAAGGTACGACGCAACATACAAGACTCCCTGTCTCAAGACTCATCAAGGTGATAGCGGACTACTGATTTCACATTGGAAATCTGGACGTCCAAATGGCTAATAAAGAGCAACCTATCAGAGTTGGTCACCAATACCAAGCGACAAAATTGAGGAAGCTTATAAGCCGGGCGACGAAGAGATGGGGGAAGCGAAGAGAACGGAGTGAAAACAAACCGCGCCAATGTGGCAGCGCACATCGCGCGCCAGTCAGCACTGACTGCTAATTACCTGAGTTAACAACAAAAAGATCAATAGTGAGCACTGATAAATGCTCTCAATAAAACACACGATCAGCGCCAATGGAATATCTAACATAAAAAAGATCAGATTTCTTTGAGGCCGATCTAACTTATGAAAACAGGTTCTTTTGGCTCTTCATTATCCATGTGTAGATTCCATTCGCACCCAGGAAGGTGCTCTATAAGATGGAGTTTAAAAATAATGAAGCAAACATCGTTAGCACTGGCGATCACAGCACTGCTGTCGGCGCTGCCAGTTGCATCTGTTCAGGCAAATGAAAGTTGTGCCCCCCTGACCGGCAAGGAAGCCGGGCTGGATACCGGTCGCAGCAGCAGCGAACGCTGTCTGCCCGGCATCAACCCGCTGCAGGATCAGCAGTGGTACCTGCTCAATAGTGGCCAGGATGCCTTCAGCGCCCGTGGCGGCGTAGCAGGCAACGACCTCAACCTCTGGTGGGCACATCGCACTGGCGTGCTGGGCCAGGGAGTCAATGTGGCCGTAGTGGATGATGGCTTGGCTATCGCCCACCCGGATCTGGCGGACAACGTCCGTCCGGGCTCAAAAAACGTGGTGACCGGCAGCGATGACCCGACCCCGACGGATGCGGATACGGCGCACGGCACTTCGGTCTCCGGTATCATAGCAGCGGTAGACAACGCCATCGGCACCAAGGGGATCGCCCCGCGGGCCCAGTTGCAGGGGTTCAACCTGCTGGACGACAACAGCCAGCAACTGCAGAAAGATTGGCTCTATGCCCTTGGCGACAGCGATGCCAGCCGCGATAACCGGGTGTTCAACCAGAGCTATGGCATGAGCCTGGTCGATCCCCGTCCGGCCAACGATCTGGATCAGGCCCAGCTCGACCGCCTGTTCGAACAGCAAACCCTCAAGGCGCAGAGTGCCGCCTATATCAAGGCTGCCGGCAACGGCTTCAACAAGATAGCGGCGGGCGGCTATGTGCTCAATCGCACCGGCAACGGCCCCAAATTGCCGTTTGAGAACAGCAATATCGACCCCTCAAACAGCAACTTCTGGAACCTGGTGGTAAGCGCGCTCAACGCAGATGGCGTCAGATCCTCCTACTCCAGCGTCGGCAGCAACGTCTTCCTGAGCGCCACCGGCGGCGAGTACGGTACCGACTCCCCCGCCATGGTGACCACGGATCTGCCCGGCTGCGACATGGGCTACAACCGCACCGACGATCCCCGCACCAACCGGCTGCACGGCAACCCGCAACTGGATGCCAGTTGCGACTACAACGGCGTCATGAACGGCACCTCCTCCGCCACCCCCAGCACCTCGGGCGCCATGGCGCTGCTGATGTCCGCCTACCCGGATTTGTCGACACGTGATTTTCGGGATCTGCTGGCGCGCAGCGCTACCCGGGTCGATGCCAAGCATCAGCCCGTGATGGTCAGCTACACCAGCAGCACCGGCAAGGTGCGCGACGTGAAAGGGCTGGAAGGGTGGGAACACAATGCCGCCGGCATGTGGTTCAGCCCGACTTACGGTTTCGGTCTGATCGACGTCAACAAGGCGCTTGAGCTGGCAGCCAATCACCAGCCCCTCCCCCCGCTGGTGCAGCTGCCATGGCAGAAGATCAATGTCACCGGCAGTACCGCTGCCATCCCGGATGTGGGCAACAGCCCGACCAGCTCGACAACACGCATTGCCACACCGTTGACGGTCGAAGCGGTGCAGGTAATGGTGAGCCTTGATCACCAGCGTCTGCCTGATCTTCTGATCGAACTGGTCTCCCCCGCCGGCACCCGCAGCATCCTGCTGAGCCCCTTCAACAGCCTGGTCGGCCAATCTCTCGACCAGCAGCAGCTGGGCTTTGTGCGCACCAAGGGATTGCGTGACATGCGCCTGCTCTCCCACAAGTTCTACGGTGAATCAGCCGAAGGCCAGTGGCGACTGGAGGTAACCGACGTTGCCAACGGTACCCGTCAGGTCTCTCTGCTCAATCGCAAGACCAAGGAGCGCACCACCCTGACCGAGCGCAACAACCGTCAACCGGGCAAACTGATCTCATGGTCCCTGCGGGTCCTGGGTCACGATGCCAATCGCAGCTAACACGCTAGGAGTATTACCATGAACAAACCTGTTACCTTGCTTCTGGCAACCCTGCTGGCCCCTCTCTCGGGACAGCTCTGCGCCGAGGAGTCCGTCACCATGGATGGTAAGCAGTACAGCACCATAGAGGTGAACGGCCAGACCTACCTCATTCCCGACAACGGCAGCAAGAAGCGCGTAGCCCGCAGTCTGGATGACAAAGTACCGCAGCAGAGCCTGCGCCGCGGCGACGTGTTGATGCAGGGGGCAGCCAGCCCCGAGCTCACCGTCAGCGGTACCCTGCTGGTGGAAGCTGACGATGCCACTGCCAAGGCGCTGGCGACGCGCCACGGCTTGAACTTCAAGCAGAGCAGCGGCGGTATCGCCCTGCTGGAGGCCAAATCGGGCACCGATCTCAATGCCATCGCCACCAAGCTCCAGAGCGAGGGGATAAAGGCACAGATCGAGCTGTCGGGGGCCGAGCGGCAACCAAAATAAGTCTCGTCAGCGGGATAACAAAGGGGGCCATCGTGGCCCCCTTTCTATTCTGCTTGCCAAGGCAGTGGCTTACTTGCGGCCATGCTGCTCCGCCAGATAGAGCCAGGTATCGACCACGGTATCCGGGTTGAGCGACACCGAATCTATCCCCTGCTCCACCAGCCAGGCGGCAAAGTCCGGGTGATCGGACGGGCCCTGACCACAGATCCCCACGTACTTGCCCGCCTTGCGGGCGGCGGCAATGGCCATCGCCAGCAGCGCCTTGACCGCCTCGTTGCGCTCATCGAACAGATGGGCGATGAGCCCGGAATCCCTGTCCAGTCCAAGGGTGAGCTGGGTCATGTCGTTGGAGCCGATGGAGAAGCCATCCACGTGATCGAGGAACTTGTCTGCCAAGAGAGCGTTGCTCGGGATCTCGCACATCATGATCACCTTGAGCCCCCGCTCGCCACGGCGCAGACCGTTTTCGGCCAGGATGTTGATCACCTGCTCCGCCTCGCTCACAGTGCGCACGAAGGGGATCATCACCTCGACGTTGGTCAGCCCCATCACGTCACGCACCCGTTTGATCGCCTCACACTCGAGGGCAAAGCAGGGGCGGAAGCTGTCGGCGATGTAGCGCGATGCGCCACGAAAACCGATCATCGGGTTCTCTTCATGGGGCTCGTAGCCACGGCCACCCACCAGGTTGGCGTACTCGTTGGACTTGAAGTCCGACATCCGCACGATCACCCGCTCCGGCCAGAAGGCGGCGGCCAGGGTGGCGATGCCTTCGGTCAGCTTGGCGACATAGAACTCGCGCGGGCTCTCGTAGCCGGCGATCATCTTGCCGATGGTGGCCTTGAGCTCGGGGCTCTGGCTGTCGAACTCCAGCAGCGCCTTGGGGTGCACCCCGATCATCCGGTTGATGATGAACTCGAGGCGTGCCAGACCGACACCAGCGTTCGGCAGCTGGGCGAAGTCGAACGCCCTGTCCGGGTTGCCGACGTTCATCATGATCTTGATGGGCAGGCGCGGCATGTTGCCCACCTCGGTCACCGCCACATCGAAGTCGAGTTCACCGTCATAGATAAAACCGGTATCCCCTTCCGCGCAGGAGACGGTGATAAGCTGGCCAGCCTCGATGCTATCGGTGGCATTGCCGCAACCCACCACCGCCGGAATGCCCAGCTCGCGAGCGATGATGGCGGCGTGACAGGTACGACCGCCCCGGTTGGTCACGATGGCGGAGGCCCGTTTCATGATGGGCTCCCAGTCCGGGTCGGTCATGTCGGTCACCAGCACGTCGCCGGGTTGCACCTCATCCATCTGGCTGATGGAGGAGATAACCCGCGCCGGGCCCGCCCCGATCTTGTGGCCGATGGCGCGCCCTTCGATCAGCACCTTGCCCGATTGCTTGAGGGCAAAACGTTCGAGGGTGTTGGCCTCCTGGCGGCTGCGCACGGTTTCCGGGCGCGCCTGCACGATATAGAGCTGGCCATCCTGCCCATCCTTGGCCCACTCGATGTCCATCGGGCGGCCATAGTGCTGCTCGATGATGAGGGCCTGCTTGGCCAGCTCCATCACCTCGGCATCCGTGATGCAGAAACGGCTGCGCTCGGCTTCATTGGTGTCGACGATCTGCACCTGGCGGCCATGGCTGGCATCGCCGGAATAGGTCATCTTGATGAGCTTGGAGCCGAGGGTCTTGCGCACCACCGCCGGGCGTCCTGCCTTGAGGGTCGGTTTGTGTACGTAGAACTCGTCCGGGTTGACCGCCCCCTGTACCACCATCTCGCCAAGACCCTGGGCACCGGTGATGAAGACCACGTCGTTGAAGCCCGACTCGGTATCCAGGGTGAACATGACGCCGGAGGCGGCAAGATCCGAGCGCACCATCCGCTGCACCCCGGCCGACAGGGCGACGCCCTTGTGGTCATAACCCTGATGCACCCGATAGGAGATGGCGCGATCGTTGAACAGGGAGGCAAAGACATGCTTGATGGCCACCATGACCGCATCGATGCCGCGCACGTTGAGAAAGGTCTCCTGCTGGCCGGCAAAGGAGGCGTCCGGCATATCCTCGGCGGTGGCGGAGGATCGCACCGCAAAAGAGGCATCCAAACCTGCACTCAGCCTGGCGTAAGCCTCGCGGATCGCCTGCTCCAGCGCGCTCTGGAACGGAGCTTCGATCACCCAGTCGCGGATCTGCTGACCGGCCCGGTTGAGGGCGGCAATGTCATCCACATCCAGATTGTCGAGCAGATGGTGGATCTTGCCGTTGAGGCCGCTTGACTCCAGAAACTCGTTAAATGCAAAGGCGGTGGTGGCAAACCCGCCCGGCACCGATACACCGGCGCCAGAGAGGTTGCTGATCATCTCGCCAAGGGATGCGTTCTTGCCGCCAACTCGTTCTACGTCCTGCATTCCGAGTTGCTCGTACCAGAGTACGTACTGTTGCACTTGCATGTCTCCAGGTTGGTGGGCAAGGTGCCATGGCACCTTTTTTGTGCCCGATTTTTATAGGTGAGTAAGGTGCGTTATTGTCTCTTTCTTCTATTGCCAACGACCATGAAAACGTTTTCTACTTATGGTCAAAAAAATCCCCGAGCAAGATAGGGGATGGTCGAATGACCCGAACATTCTACAATGCCGACACAAAAAGATAACGACTCAGGTTTGCTAGCCACTTCACAACTTGGGCATGGCAGACCGGTTGACAACAGGGGGATGGTTTCGACAGATACTTCCTGGCCAGCCCCCTTGGTCGATGTAACAGGAGCCCCACGTGCACACCGTATTTTATGTTTCCGATGGCACAGCCATCACCGCCGAAGTGTTCGGCCACGCGGTACTGAGCCAGTTTCCACTGGCCTTTGAACAGATCACCATCCCCTTCGTGGAGAGTCGCGAGAAGGCGCGGCAGGTGCGAATGCGGATCGATGAGCAGTTTCGCCAGACCGGGGTGCGCCCCATCCTGTTTCACACCATCATCGATCCCCAGGTGCGCGAGGAGGTACTGAAAGCCGAAGCGAGCAGTCACGACTTTCTCAACACCTTCGTCAGCCCGCTGGAGCAGGAGCTGGGGGTGAAGGCCGAGCCCCGCCCCCATCGCACCCACGGCATGGAGAACCGCAAGCTCTATGACGATCGCATCGAGGCGGTCAACTTCGCGCTGGCCAATGACGATGGCATCACCACCAAAGAGTACGACGAGGCGGACATCATCCTGATCGGCGTCTCCCGCTGCGGCAAGACCCCCACCAGCCTCTATCTGGCGCTGCAGTTCGGCATTCGTGCCGCCAACTACCCCTTTATCGAGCAGGACATGGGTGGGCTGGAACTGCCGACGCCCCTCAAGGCCAACCGTCACAAACTGTTTGGCCTCACCATAGCGCCACAGCGGCTGCACGAGATCCGCAACCAGCGCCGCGCCAATAGCCGCTACGCCTCGCTGGAGCAGTGCGAGCAGGAGTTGGCCAGCGTGGAGCGGCTGTTTCGTCAGGAGGCGATCCGCTTTCTCGATACCAGCTCCCACTCGGTAGAGGAGATCAGCGCCAAAATCCTCGAGGCAACCGGTCTGCGTCGCCAGCTCTGTTAAGCCAGCTTGACAGCAGATAAGCCACGCCAGATGCAAAGAGGGGAAAAGCCATCAAGCTTCTCCCCTCTTTTTCTGGTTATTACCCCATGGCCGCCGTGATGAAAAGCCACCCGGAATTGCCTAGCGATTGAGTTCGGGATTGTTCAGCAAACGGGCATAAAAGGGCAGCAGGCCGTGGCGCCTGCGGATCCGCTCGGCCAGCAAACAACCCGCCAGCGCCCCCACCACACCGCCGGCCAGCAGAAGCAACGGCCAGTGGTGCAACAACCCCTCATCACCCAGCACAAACCAGCCCCCCATCATGGCCGTCATCCCGACCAGCAGCAGCGGACTGGCGGCAATCAGCAGCCAGATCGTCACCAGCAATCCGCTGGCAACCCAACGCTGCAGCAGTGTTACCTCGTCACGGGTATGACGCAGCTCATCCTGTTGCCTCTCCATCATTAGCCCTCTCCTCCCGGCCAAACACCAAGAAATAAAAAACACTCAGCAAATGTCAACAAAACACAATTCGATTGATTGAATTTCAAGCAAAACCTGTCTCATCACCTGAAAATCTAATGAAAAAGCTGGTTTGTGGCCAAAATACCACCACCAGGCACGGAAAACAGGTGCATTTATGGCGAATTATCACTATTCTGCTTCCGTTGCCAGTCCAGATTAAAAATTGAAAACGACATAGCGTAACGAAATAAATACGGATTTCGTCAGGTTTTGGCTACGCATTGCGATGCTGCTCAGGAAGAGCCCAACACCGGCAAGAGACAACAGAGATAGGTAAAGGACAGATCCATGGATTTGAAACAAGACGGTGAAGAGCTGAAACGCGGCCTCAAAAACCGCCACATTCAGTTAATTGCGTTGGGCGGTGCCATCGGTACCGGCCTCTTTCTGGGGATTGCCCAGACCATCAAGATGGCAGGCCCCTCGGTCCTGCTGGGTTATGCCATCGGCGGCTTTATCGCCTTCCTGATCATGCGCCAGCTAGGTGAAATGGTGGTGGAGGAGCCGGTAGCCGGCTCCTTCAGCCACTTTGCCTACAAATACTGGGGCGAGTTTGCCGGTTTCGCGTCCGGCTGGAACTACTGGGTGCTCTACGTGCTGGTGAGCATGGCCGAGCTGACCGCGGTGGGCATCTATGTCCAGTACTGGTGGCCCGAGATCCCGACCTGGATGTCGGCAGCCTTCTTCTTCGTGCTGATCAACACCATCAACCTCTCCAACGTCAAAGCGTTTGGCGAGATGGAGTTCTGGTTCGCCATCATCAAGGTGGTCGCCATCATCGGCATGATCGGCTTTGGTGGCTATCTGCTGCTCTCCGGTGCCGGCGGCCCCGAGGCGAGCGTGACCAACCTGTGGGCGCAAGGCGGCTTCTTCCCCAACGGCATCAGTGGTCTGGTGATGGCGATGGCGGTGATCATGTTCTCCTTCGGTGGTCTGGAGCTGGTCGGTATTACCGCCGCCGAAGCGGACAACCCCGAGAGAAGCATCCCCAAGGCAACCAATCAGGTGATCTACCGGATCCTGATCTTCTACATCGGCGCCCTGGCCATCCTGATGTCCCTCTACCCTTGGGGTAAAGTGGTAGAAGGCGGCAGCCCGTTCGTGATGATCTTCCACGCACTGGATAGCGATCTGGTCGCCACCGTGCTCAACATCGTGGTGCTGACAGCGGCGCTGTCCGTCTATAACAGCTGCGTCTACTGCAACAGCCGCATGCTGTTCGGTCTGGCCAAACAGGGC
Source organism: Aeromonas sp. HMWF016 (assembly GCF_963878195.1). Taxonomy (NCBI): domain Bacteria; kingdom Pseudomonadati; phylum Pseudomonadota; class Gammaproteobacteria; order Aeromonadales; family Aeromonadaceae; genus Aeromonas; species Aeromonas sp. HMWF016. Next base: position 31,610 of record NZ_CAWNWX010000027.1, on the reverse strand, counting down.
AACGGCCCGAAAGCGCTGCTCAAGACCAACAAGAGCGGTGTACCGCTGGTTGCCCTCTCGGTCTCTGCCATCGCCACCCTACTCTGCGTACTGATCAACTACCTGATGCCGGGCAAGGCCTTCGGTCTGCTGATGGCGCTGGTGGTCTCCGCACTGGTGATCAACTGGGCGATGATAAGCCTCGCGCACCTGAAGTTCCGCAAGGCCAAGGTCGCAGAAGGTGTCCAGCCCAAGTTCAAGGCGTTCTGGTATCCCTTCGGCAACTACCTCTGCCTCGCTTTCATGTCCGGTATTCTGGTGATCATGTACATGACCCCCGATTTCCGCATCTCGGTCGAACTGATCCCGGCCTGGCTGGTCGTGCTGGGCATCGGCTTCGTCATCAAGCGCAAGGGACAAGCCCAAACCAAGGCAGCCGTCAATCTCGGTTGATAACCAGGCTTCTCAATACCAAAAACGCCGATCATCTGATCGGCGTTTTTTATCTTCGGTTTGCCACTTCCATAGTGATTGAACACGTCACTGCTCACCCGCGGGGGTCACGTACAACCCCAAAATAGCGCGCAGTTCTGCGATGTCATGAGCGATATGATCCGGGGAGCTAGCCCACCGCTCGGGCGCTGAGTGACTGTAGGCAACAGCCACAGAGATCACCCGGCTATCCTTGCCAAGCACCTCCTGCAGATTGCGGGCAAACTGCACATCCGCTTCATGATCGCCGATATAGATGAGCGATCCCTCGCTGGCCTGACCGAACATAGATTCAAGACACTTGAGCCCGCCACAAGGGTGCGGTTTCTGCATCTGGGCAGGCACATCATCGTAACCCACTACCGAGTGGAACCACTCATTGACGCCATGCTGTGCCAATACCGAGCGAATATTGCGCTGCGAGTTTTGCGAACAGATACCGTGTGGAACGGTCAAGAAAGTGGCAATGAGCTGGGCAAGCCCGTCAAAAAAGTGAACGGCAGTTCTGTTCATCTCCTGATGCTTTGCCCAGAGCGAACCGGCCTGCAGCATCTCGGCCTGTGACAGGCCGTAGTAGTCGACATAGAGGGCTTGCCAATTTTTGGCAGCATGATTGGCATAGTGATAGTCGGCTTCACTGCGCAAATAGCGGGGTAGATTGTCGCCGGTCAGATGGGGCGCTACCTCGGCCAGAATATTTTTGGTGATGTCGATATTCTTGGGCACCGAATTGACCAGGGTGCCATCGTAGTCCCACAAAGTTGCGTCCAACTTCATTCTGTTGCCCTTTTACTGCGTTACATCACGTGATGCCATGTTGCTTGGCCAGAGCGTTCACGCCAAACCATGGTGCCAATAACAGAGAGGCCAGTGCTGCTGCGGTAGCACAATTTTTTAATGTGTAAAGACACAATAATAAGGCTCTCTGTCATACTCAGATGAAGCATTCCGTTACTCAACACCGGAGCCTGATCATGGCCAGCAGCGCGCTTCACACCATAGATACCGAAGTAGAGTTGACCGACAATATCCAACTGGTATCGACCACGGATCTGAAAGGGGACATCACCTACGCCAACCCGGCATTTTGCCAGGTGGCAGGGTACCGCCTCGAAGAGATGATCGGCCAGCACCACAATCTGGTCCGTCACCCGGACATGCCCAAAGCAGCATTTGCCGATCTCTGGGCCCATCTGCAGGCAGGGAAACCATGGCGCGGACTGGTCAAGAATCGCTGCAAGGATGGCCGCTACTACTGGGTTGACGCCTATGTCACCCCTATCTATGAGGGGGGCCAGATCTCGGGTTACCAGTCGGTACGCTGTCGTCCCGCCCCGGAGCACAAGGCTCGGGCCGATAAAATGTACAAGGTGCTCAGAGCTCGCGAAAGCGGCTCTGCCATCCGCTTTGGCCAGAATCTGCTGACGCCAACCATGTTCAGTATTCCGCTGCTGCTGGTTTGCGCCGCCATGGCTCTCTGGCTACTCCCCCCCATCCAGGCCTTGCTGGTCATCGCTCCTCTGCTGGCCGTGCTCTGGCTAAACCGGCATCCGCTCTTTCTGACACCAAGATACCTGCAGCAGCTCGAGCAGGATTACGACAGCATCAGCCGTCTCATCTTCTCGGGTGATGCGCCCCACAGCATCGCCGATTTTCATATCAAACTCGGGCAAGCGAGGATCCGTACCGTGCTCGGCCGGGTTGACGATGCAACGGGCTCGCTCAACAGCATGGCCAACGATCTGCAAGGTTCAGCCTCGCTGGCCAGTAAGGATATCTCCTCGCAGGACACACAGATCCAGCAGATAGCCACGGCCGTGACCCAGATGGCCTCTGCGGCAGAGGAGATCAATCGCAATATTCAGGACAGCAACCAACAGATTGAAGAGGCTCGCCACCACTGCACCACCACCAACAAGCAGCTCTCCGAGGCAGGAGAAGAGATCGCGACGCTGGCAACCCAGGCGGAGCAGGCATTCCAGTCTGCCGTCGAGCTGGCCAGCGAATCGGAACGGATCGGCAGCATCATGGCCGAAATTCGCGGTATTGCGGATCAGACCAACCTGCTGGCCCTCAATGCCACTATTGAAGCCGCACGAGCCGGTGAACAGGGGCGCGGTTTTGCCGTAGTCGCCGATGAGGTGCGCAACCTGTCGACCCGTACCCACAAGGCCACCGAGCAGATCCAGAGCAGCATCGGCCACATCCAGCACACACTGGGAGGATGGAAAGAGATGATGCACCTCAATGCGACTCGCACCAACGCCTGCCTTGCCACCACCCGGGCCAGCACCGACAACCTCCATCAGGTGGTGGCCGAAATAGACAAGGTCTCCGAATTCTCCAGCCAGATCTCGGCGGCAGCCACCCAGCAACAAGCTGTCGTCGAAGAGATCAGCCGCAATATCAACCTGATCTCCTCGCTCTCCCACGACAACAGCCTCAAGATCGACAAGGTGAGCGAGACCAGTGCCAGCCTGCTGAACAAGGCAAGCCAGCTCAAAGATTTGAGTCGCACTTTCGGCTAGCGGCCAGTAACCGGCCTCCCCCATAAACAACAGGGCCACCCCTTTGGGTGGCCCTGTTGTTTATGGGTTTACTCCGAGCACGCCCTTACTTGGCGTAATCCTCGGTCGGGATACAGGCGCAGAACAGGTTGCGATCGCCATAGACATCGTCGATGCGGTTGACCGAGGGCCACAGTTTGGCAGCGCGCACCGCCTCGGACGGGAAGACCGCCTCGGCGCGGCTGTAGCCACGGGACCACTCTGCATCCATCACGTCATCCTGAGTGTGCGGGGCATGCACCAGCGGGTTGTCAGTCAGGCTCCACTGCCCCTCCTGCACCTTGGCAATCTCGGCGCGGATGGAAGTCATCGCCTCGACGAAGCGATCCAGCTCGCGCTTGGATTCCGACTCGGTCGGTTCGACCATTAGGGTGCCCGCCACTGGGAAGCTCATGGTCGGCGCGTGGAAGCCGTAGTCCATCAGCCGCTTGGCCACGTCCATCTCGCTGATTCCGGAAGCCTCCTTGAGCGGACGGATATCCAGAATGCACTCGTGAGCTACCCGACCGTTGCGCCCGGAATAGAGCACCGGGAAGGATTCACCCAGCTTCTTGGCCAGATAGTTGGCGTTGAGGATCGCCACCTGGGTGGATTTTTTGAGCCCCTCGTCCCCCAGCATGGCGATATACATCCAGCTGATGGGCAGGATGCTGGCCGAGCCGAACGGTGCAGCTGACACGGCGCCGTTGTTGCGGCTCTCCTTGTCGGTCTTGACCACGGCGTGACCGGCCACAAACGGTGCCAGATGTTTCTTCACGCCGATGGGGCCCATGCCCGGGCCGCCACCGCCGTGAGGAATGGCGAAGGTCTTGTGCAGGTTGAGGTGAGAGACATCCGCCCCGATAAAGCCCGGTGCTGTCAGCCCTACCTGCGCGTTCATATTGGCGCCGTCGAGGTAAACCTGACCACCGTGTTGGTGAACGATGTCGCACACCTCCTTGATGGTCTCCTCATACACCCCGTGGGTGGAGGGGTAGGTCACCATCAGACAGGAAAGCTGATCACCCGCCTCGGCTGCCTTGGCGCGCAGGTCGTCGAGATCAACGTTGCCGGACTTGTCACAGGCGGTGACGATTACCTTGAGCCCCGCCATCTGGGCAGAGGCCGGGTTGGTCCCGTGGGCAGAAGCCGGAATGAGACAGATGTCGCGATGCCCCTCGCCGCGGGATTCGTGGTACTTCTTGATGGCCAAGAGGCCAGCGTACTCGCCCTGCGCACCGGAGTTGGGCTGCATGCAGACCGCATCGTAACCGGTCACCTTCACCAGCCAGTTTTCGAGGTCGGCCAGCAGCAGCTGATAGCCCTTGGCCTGCGCCAGCGGCGCGAACGGGTGCAACTTGCCGAACTCGGGCCAGGTCACCGGGATCATCTCGGCGGTGGCGTTGAGCTTCATGGTGCAGGAGCCCAAGGAGATCATGGCGTAGTTGAGCGCCAGATCCTTGGCTTCGAGACGGTGGATATAACGCAACATCTCGGTTTCGGAGTGGTACTTGTTGAACACCTCGTGGGTCAGCACGGCGTCGGTGCGCAGCAGATCCTGCGGAATGGCGTGATGTGCCTGCGCCGCCTGGTCGAGGGCCTCGATATCCAGTCCATGGCCTTGGCCGAGGAACAAATCAAACAGCTCGGCCACATCGCCGCGGGTGGTGGTTTCAGAGAGGGAGACACCTACCGCATCGTCGAGATCGGCGCGCAGGTTGATACCCAGCCCCTCGGCCTTGGCAATCAGCGCCGCCTTGTCGGCAGTTTGCACGGTGATCGTATCGAACCAACTGGCATGCTTGAGGGCCAGGCCCCTGGCCTTGAGGCCGAGCGCCAGAATGGTGGTGAAACGGTGCACACGGGAGGCGATGGTTTTCAGCCCCACCGGGCCGTGGTAGACGGCGTAGAAGCTCGCCATGTTGGCCAAGAGCACCTGTGCGGTACAGATGTTGGAGTTGGCCTTCTCGCGACGGATATGCTGCTCGCGGGTCTGCATCGCCATGCGCAGCGCAGCCTTGCCACGGGCATCCTTGGAGACACCGATAATACGGCCCGGCATGGAGCGCTTGTAGGCATCACGGGTAGCGAAGAAGGCGGCGTGGGGGCCACCGTAGCCCATGGGCACGCCAAAGCGCTGGGCGGAGCCCAACACCACGTCGGCACCCAGCTCGCCCGGGGATTTGAGTAGCAGCAAAGAGAGCAGGTCGGCGCTGACGCAGGCCAGCCCTTTCTGGGCCTGTACCGCGGCAATCAGGGCACGCAGATCTTTCACTTCACCGGTGGTGGTGGGGTACTGGAACAGGGCACCGAACACCTCTTCGCTCACTGCGTCGCTCGCGGCGCCGACCGCTACATCGAAACCGAAGTGAACCGCGCGCTCCTTGACCACGTCGATCACCTGCGGGTGCACGTCATCGGCCACAAAGAAGAGGTTGGATTTGGACTTGGCCATCCGCTTGGCCAGCGCCATCGCCTCGGCGGCAGCGGTCGCTTCATCCAGCAGGGAGGCGCTTGCCAGATCCATGCCGGTCAGATCCAGCGTCAGCTGCTGGAAGTTGAGCAGGGCTTCGAGACGGCCCTGCGCCAGCTCGGGCTGGTACGGGGTGTAGGCGGTATACCAGCCCGGGTTTTCCAGCACGTTGCGCAAAATGACGTGGGGCACATGGGTATCGTGATAACCCATGCCGATATAGCTCTTGGCAATCTTGTTCTGGGCGGCGTAGCCCTTGAGCTTGGTCAGCGCCTCCACCTCGGTCATGCCGGCACCGATCCCAAGCGGGCCCGGCAGGAGAATGGCGGCGGGCACGGTCTGGGCAATCAAATCGTCCAGGCTTTCTGCCCCGACGGTGGCCAGCAGCTGGCGCAGCTCTTCCTCGCCCGGGCCGATATGGCGGCGGACAAAATCGGTTTTTTGTTCGAGTTCAAACAGTGACTGGGTCATTTCCCTGATTCCTGATAAATAGGTCCTGCTAATAAATCCTGTATAGACAGTGCTGGTAGCCGGCACGTGCCAGCTTCACTCATGTTCGCTATGCCGCAGTCAGGACAAAACGGCACCGGATGCTCGCGGGCATCCCGGGGGTCACCCTGTAAACAGACCTCACGCCGTGCCTGAGGATCGAATATGGGCCACTTCACCCGCCTGCAGACCCGGGGCCTGCAGCCATACAAATGGGCCCCGCACTCGCAGGGCCCAAGGGCATTACTCTTCGTCCACCACGTTCTGGTAGCCTTCGGCATCCAGCAGGTTGGCCAGCTCGCCTGCGTCGTCCAGCTTGATGCGATAGAGCCAGCCTGCGCCGTAGGGGTCGGAGTTGACCAGCTCGGGACTCCCTTCCAGCTCTTCGTTGACGGCAATGATCTCGCCGCTCACCGGGCTGTAGATGTCGGAGGCTGCCTTGACCGACTCGGCCACGGCGCAGTCGTCACCGGCGCTCACCTGCTTGCCCACTTCCGGCAGCTCGACAAACACCATGTCACCCAGCAGCTCCTGGGCGTGCTCGGTGATACCGACCACGGCCTCACCGTTGCCTTCGACACGGATCCACTCGTGGGAAGTGGCATATTTCAGTTCGCTCGGGATATGGCTCATCTCTGTTTCCTTTGATCTTTGAGTCGGGTTGAAACGCTCATTGCTAAACCGGGCAGGCGGACGCCTGCCCGCCTGCAAATGTAAGAGGGTTATGCCAGCTTCTGGCCGTTGCGCACGAAAGCGGGTTTGGTGACCTTCACCGTGACCAGCTTTTTGCGGATCTCCACCTCGGCCTGCTCGCCGATATCACGGGGCACCCGCGCCAGCGCGATGCTGTAGCCGAGGGTGGGCGAGAAGGAGCCGGAGGTGATCACACCTTCCCGCTTCTCACCGTTTGCCGTGGTGAAGGTGACCGGCATGCCGGCACGCAGCACCCCTTTCTCCTCCATCACCAGGCCCACCAGCTTGGGCTGGTTGCCCGCCGCTTTCTGGGCTTCCAGCGCAGCACGGCCGATGAAGTTGCGATCGCTCGGCTCCCAGGCGATGGTCCAGGCCATATTGGCGGCGAGCGGAGAGATTGACTCGTCCATATCCTGACCGTAGAGGTTCATGCCGGCTTCGAGGCGCAGGGTATCGCGGGCACCGAGACCACACGGGGCGACGCCGTTATCCAGCAGTGCCTGCCACAGCCCGCAGGCTTTCTCTTGCGGCACCACGATCTCGTAACCATCCTCGCCGGTGTAGCCGGTGGTGGCGATAAAGAGATCGCCAGCCTGCACGCCAAAGAAGGGTTTCATCCCCACCACGGCAGTGCGCTGGGCGGCGCTCAGCACGGTAGCTACCTTGAGCTTGGCGTTGGGCCCCTGCACCGCGATCATTGCCAGCTCCGGACGCTCGGTTACGGTGACATCGAAATCGATGGCGTGATGGCGGATCCAGGCCAAGTCCTTCTCGCGGGTGGCGGAGTTGACCACCAGTCGGTAGAAGGTATCGGTCAGGTAATAGGTGATGAGGTCATCGATCACGCCGCCTTCCGGGTTGAGCATGCCGCTATAGAGGGCCTTGCCGGAGACAGTGAGTTTGGCCACGTCGTTGGCCAGCAGGTGTTGCAGAAAGGCTTTGACCCGTTCGCCGGTCAAATCGACGATGGTCATGTGGGAGACATCGAACATGCCGGCATCGCTGCGCACCGCGTGGTGCTCTTCCAGCTGGGAGCCGTAGTTGATGGGCATCTCCCAACCGTGGAAGTCCACCATCTTGGCGCCGGCTTCCAGGTGTTTGGGATGCAGTACTGTAGTCTGGATCATCGCATTCTTTCCTTAGCAAAAAGCCTTTTCGCTTCAGCGACAGCCCTTGCGATCCGCTTTTTCACCCCGGCAGCGCTGCGCCGCAGCGGGAACACTATCGGATCACAGGATGTGGCTCGCTCCTGCCCTTGCCAGGCAAGAGGGATTCCTTGAACGGAGCGGATTATATGACAAGCCGTCGAGCGTGCCGCTCAAAAAAAACTAATCCCCTCCCCATAAACTGACTCAAGACACTAAGATAAATGGCGCGATAAAAACAGCCTCAAGCGGTCATACCCGAGATTAAATTTTGATTTTTACCGTTTCGTCACAATTTGCAGAAAAACGTTTCGCCACACACCAAAATTAAAGGCTGATGCCCAAAATGGGGCATCAGCCTTATCGGATTACTTTTATTGCCAAAAACGGTCAGTAATATTAGTTTTTTTCACCTTTTAGCCGGGCGGGTGCAGGTGTAACAGCCGCCACAATCCCGTCAAGACGGGCCAGCGCCGGCAGTTCACCCTCCAGCCCCATGGCCGCACGGATCACCCCCTCCTTGAACGGCGTCAGCAGGTTGGCCGCGCGCAATCCCACGCCCCGCACCAGCTTCTTGAGCGGGTTGGCACCGCTGAACAGCCGCTTGAGCCCCTCCATCGCCGTCAGCATGCGAGCCGCCTCGCTCTTGCGCCAACGCTCGTAGCTGCGCAGGTTGGCGAGCAGGCCGATATCCTCGCCCGCTGCATGGTTTTGCAAGATCTGCTCCGCCAGCGCGGCGGCATCCAGCAGGCCGAGGTTGACCCCCTGCCCCGCCAGCGGGTGGATGGTGTGGGCGGCATCTCCCACCAGCACCAGCCGCTCACGGGCAAAATCGCGGGCATAACGGGCGGTGAGCGGAATCGCACTGCGCGGCCCTTCTACCTTGCACAGACCGAGGCGGGCATCGAAGGCGGTGGTGAGCTGACGGTTGAAGTGCTCGTCGTCACAGGCGCAGAGCGCCTCGGCACGGGCCGCAGGCAGCGACCAGACGATGGAGCAGAGGTTCTCCTGCCACAACGGCAGGAAAGCGAGCGGGCCATCCGGGGTGAAGATCTGGCGTGCCACCGCCTCGTGGGGCTCGGCACAGCGCACTGTTGCCACCAGCGCGTGGTGGCCGTAATCCCAGCTGGTGAGCGGGATATCGGCCTGACGGCGCACCCAGGAGTGGGCCCCATCGGCAGCCACCACCAGCTTGGCCGAGATGGCCTGACCATCCTCAAGGAGCAACAAGGCGCCCGCCGGGCCACTCTGCAGACTCTTGGCTCTGGCGGGGGTCAGCAACTGGATATTGCTGGCCCCCTCAATCGCCTCAAGCAGCGCCAGCTGGATCACCCGGTTCTCGACAATATGACCAAGCGAGGGCTGGCGCAGGCTGGCCGCATCAAAGTCGATATGGCCGAAGCTGTCCTGCTCCCACACCGCCATCTTGTCGTAGGCCTGCAGGCGGCGTGCTTCAATACCGTCCCAGGCGCCGACATGGCGCAGGATCTGCTGGCTGGCGAGGCTCAGGGCGCTGACCCGATTGTCGGCCACCTCCCCCAGCTGCGGGTCGGGTAGTTGCCCCTCGACCACCACCACCTTGAGGGCGCTCTCCTTGAGGGCAGCGGCAAGCCCGAGGCCCACCATGCCACCACCGACAATCACCACATCGACACTTTGCATCTGCATTATCTCATCCTTTCATGGCTGGCCATCGGCCAGCAGAGGGAGGCTGCCTGGCCTCCCCGCTTGCAACTGTTGAACTCTTCGCAGGGATCTTTGTTGAACTCTGGCGATTTATTGCCGCAGATTATTGCTACAGAGATCGGCAACGAACCCCAGAGTTCGTCCAGCGAGCGGCGCCTTGAGACAAGGGAGCCGTCCCATCAGAGAGAGCGCCAGATTGCGCCCAAACACCAGCGGATCGTGGCTGTTGGAGAAGAGCTGAGCCAGCGAAGAGGTGAGCCAGACGGTCTGCTCCTGATCACGCTGACGCTGCTGCCAGTAACCGCTCAGCACCTTGAAGCTGCCGATATCCTCGCCCTCTGCCAGCGCCTTGGCCACCGCCCCGGTGAGCAGGTCGAGATCCCGCATCCCGAGATTAAACCCCTGACCGGCAATGGGGTGCAGGGCATGCGCTGCATTGCCCACCAGCACTGTACGTTGGGCCAGCGGGTAGTCACAGGCGGTCAGGATCAGCGGATAGACGTTGCGCACACCACATCGCTCGAAGCGACCGAGCCGCCAGCCAAAGGCCTGCTGCAAGCGGGCAAGGAAGGCGGCATCGTCGAGCGCCATCAGCTCATCCACCTCGTCCCGTCTGACACTCCACACCAGCGAAGAGAGGCCGTCCTGCATCGGCAGCAGCGCCAGCGGCCCGCTCTCGGTAAAACGCTCGAATGCACGGCCCGCCGGATCCTGCTGCGTTTTAACGATGGCGATGATGGCGCTCTGCTCATAGTCGTGACGGCTCACTGGCAGCGTTAACTGCTGCCGCACGAAGGAGTTGCCCCCGTCTGCCGCCACCAGCAGGCGGGTATCAATCTGTTCACCGCTCTCAAGGGTAAGGGTCACCCCCTCCTCCCGCGGCACGACCTCGCGCAATTTGGCCGGACAGATCACACGGATGTGCGGGATGGCCGCCATCGCCCGCTGCAACTCACTGCCCGCCGCCGCCAACTCGATTACCTGACCGAGTGCAGGCAGCCCATACTCCGCCGCCGAGAGGCGAGTCTGACCGCTGTGGCCACGATCCGAGACATGGATCTGGGTAATGGGGGCGCAGTGGGGCGCAAACAGCGGCCAGAGCCCCCGCCGCTCAAGGGCTTCGCAGGTGCCGGCCGAGAGCGCAATGGCGCGCGCATCAAAACCGGGGTAAGTAGGGGTTGCGGATGGTTGCGCCTCGGGGGCACTGGCCTCCAGCAGCAGGATGTCAAGGGGAGAGCCGTCCGGCTTGCGCAGGGCCGCCAGCGAGAGGGCCAGCACGGCACCACTCATTCCACCACCGACCAGCGTCACATCGACCTGTCGCACATCAGATTGGGGCATAAGCAGAGAGGGAGAAGTGAAAAACGTGGCCTCATGCTACCACAAAGGCGACCGGCGGATGTGCGCTTGAGGGCAAAAAAGCGGTTATGGCTCACAGGGTTAGCCAGAATATGGCCGACAAAAAGAGCGCCTGTTGGCGCTCTTGCAAAAGGAGGCTGGCTTGCCTGCACACCCAATCAGTGCAGGGTCGGCGGCGCGCTCGGGGTATCGGGGCGCCTGCCAAACTCTTCGAAGGCCATCATGACCCCCAGTTTGACGTGTTCGTAGAGCACCAGGAAGGAGGCTTCGTTCTCGTCATCTTCCTGATCGAACTCGGCAGAGACCTGAGTGATGCTGGCGATATCCTGGATCATCTCCTGCAGCTCTTCCGACGCACGCGACAGCTCCTGCTGCACCACGCCGAAACCGGCCAGAAACGCCTGTGACCAGTCCACCAGCGCATCGATCCGCTCATCGAGGGGAGCGTCATCACTTGGCAACAGCAGTTCAACCCCTTTTTGAGCCATCAGGCTCTCGACCACATTGTGATAAAGATCGGTCATCACCTGGCGCACCGGGGCCGGCAGACCGAAACCGTCGTTCACCAAATCGTTGAAATGGGGAACCCAGCTCTTCTCATCCAGTGCCACACCGCCACACACCAGACCGCAGATCACACCATGGGCCTCGACTGCACTGGCCATCAGCTCATGCTGCTCCATGATGTCGGCCACAGCCGCATATTTAAGGGGGTTTGTTTTGCTCATAGAGGATCCGCTCAAAGTTCAGGCAAATTTGCAGAATTAATGGTCAGGATCCTAGCATTCTCCCTCTTGCAGAGCCAGCAAGGCCTTGAAACTTATGTATCTGCGCTATATAGTCCCGCCCAGTTGTCCACGTGGATAAAGGCGGAAATCAGCTCCGCCGTATTGAGGAAGGCATGAGCACAGAGGCCGTAGAAATCGTCATTTTGGGACGTCCCTACAAGGTATCCTGTCCCCTGGGACAGCAGGATGCCCTGCGCCAGGCCGCCGACCAGCTGACCGATAAACTGATCGACCTGCGTCAACGCTCTAAAGTCTCCAGCAACGAGCAATTGGCGGTCATGGCGGCGCTTAATTTCTGCCATGAGCTCTGTCTTGAAAAAGAGAAGAACCACCAATACTCTGAGACCATGGACAAGCGGATCAAGATGCTGCAGCGCACCATCGAAGCAGCCTTGATTGAACACGGTCAATATGGCGATTCCAGCGAAGAGGGGCAACAGCCCTAATCGCAAACTGTTTTGAAATACCCTGGGGTGTTTGTCAGCCGGTTCAAGTCCCCGAGCCGATATTCATACCAAACAGGGGTTCTGCCTTCTGGCTATTGCGCATGCTCGGCACGACCGAGAAGCCTGCGGTCAGATCCGAACCCCGCCTTGAACCGACGGTTCAAGGGCCCAAACCGGCAACGGCATCTCCGGGGTTCCAACTGCAAAAAGCCCGTCACTGATGTGACGGGCTTTTTCTTTTTCTGCCTGTCCACGCCAACCAGCCCCCCCTGCCCCGCACACCAGAAAAATGCCCCGGATGAACAGTTCATCCGGGGCATCACGGCATTCAAAGTGCAGGCTGTGTGAGCACAGCCAGCCGCGTTATTCCGTTTATTTGACCAGCAACAGGTTCTCCGGCTGACGGGAGGCGGTCACCAGCACCGGGATGGATTTGGAGGTCGGCGTAAACGAGCCGGCGCCGATACTGTCGATGGGCACCAACGGATTGGTTTCCGGATAGTAGGCCGCGATGTTGCCACGCGGGATCTCGTAGATCACCACCACAAAACCTGTCACGCTGCGCTCGCGCCCATCGTTGCAGATGGCCGCCATGTCGACCCGATCCCCTTCGGCAAAGCCAAGCTGGCGAGCATCCGCCTCGTTCATGAACACCACGTTGCGCTGGCCCTTGATGCCGCGATAGCGGTCATCCATACCGTAGATGGTGGTGTTGTACT
>NZ_CAWNWX010000027.1:17868-18759 GCF_963878195.1 Aeromonas sp. HMWF016 | reverse complement strand
TGTTCAGCATGGCGGGTACACTCCGGCAGCACAGAGTGCGGCAGGGTACTGGCACGAAACTCGGCCTGGCCGCTGGCGGTATTCCAGGTCAATAGCGCCGCAGAGTTATCGAGATGAAAACCGCACGGCTGCTGGATACGGGCATTGAAATCGGCAAAACCGGCGATGGTCTGCTCGATGAGCTCGCGGATACGGCCATAGTCATCGCGCAGGGCCAGCCAGTCGACCCGCTCGCTGCCAAGGGTGGCATGAGCCATCCGCGCCACTATGTCGGTCTCGGAAAGGCAGAGCGGCGACAGCGGCTCGGCAGCGCCGGTCGAAGCGTGCACCATGCTGAAGGTGTCCTCCACCGTGATCTTCTGGTTGCCCGTGCGCTGGATATCGAGCTCGGTACGGCCGAGGCAGGGCAGGATCAACGCAGCCTTGCCCACCTGCAGATGGCTGCGGTTGAGCTTGGTGCTGATCTGCACGTTGAGCTCGGCCTTTTTCATCGCCCTGTAAGTGAAGTCGGTGTCGGGCGCCGCGGCCGCCAGATTGCCGCCCAGGCAGATAAGCACCTTGCTCTTGCCCTCGTCCAACGCCTTGAGCGCCTCGTAGACATTGTGGCCGCGGGCCCGCGGCAGGCTCACCTGCAGATGATGCTCGAGCCGGTCGATAAAGGCGGCGGTCGGCTTTTCGTTGATCCCCATGGTGCGGTTGCCCTGCACATTGCTGTGGCCCCGTACCGGACAGAGCCCCGCCCCCGGCTTGCCAATCTGGCCGCGCATCAGGTGCAGGTTGACGATTTCGCGAATGGTATCGACCGAGTGCAGATGCTGGGTCACCCCCATGGCCCAGCAGCTGATGATGCGCTGGCTGGCGGCAAACACCCGGGCAGCCTGCACGATCTCG
>NZ_CAWNWX010000027.1:0-17858 GCF_963878195.1 Aeromonas sp. HMWF016 | reverse complement strand
GGTATGACGGGCGATAAAGTCGCGATCCACCGCCTCTGGCGCCTCTTCCAAGATGTACTTGGCCATGCCGCGGATGGCGGCCATATCGCCCCCCAGTTTCGGCGTCAGATATTGGTGGCTGATGGTGGTGGCCGCCGGGGTCAGCAGCTCCAGCGGGCTCTGCGGGCTGGCGAAGCGCTCCAGCGCCACCTCTTTCAAATTGTTGAAGCTGACGATCTTGCAGCCGCCGCGCGCCGCCTGGCGCAGGGCATTCATCATGCGCGGGTGGTTGGTACCCGGATTCTGGCCATAGACGAACACCGCATCGGCCTGATCGAAATCATCCAGCACCACAGTGCCCTTGCCGATGCCGACCGACTGGATCAGCGCTACCCCGCTCGCCTCGTGGCACATGTTGGAGCAGTCGGGGAAGTTGTTGGTACCAAACAGGCGGCCAAACAGCTGATAAAGATAAGAAGCTTCGTTGCTGGCACGCCCCGAGGTGTAGAACTCCACCTCGTCCGGGCTATTCAGCCCCTTGAGGGTGTCGGCGATCAGGGTGAAGGCGTCGTCCCAGCTCACCGGCTCATAGTGATCGGTCGCCGGGTTGTAGCGCATCGGCTCAGTCAGCCGCCCCTGATACTCGAGCCAGTAGTCGCTCTGGGTAGCCAGCTGGCGCACCGAGTGGGCGGCGAAAAACTCGGCCCCCACCGTCTTGCCGGTAGACTCCCAGGCCACCGCCTTGGCGCCGTTTTCACAAAACTGGAAGGTGCCGTGGTCGTTGTCACCCCAGGCACAGCCCGGGCAGTCGAAACCGTCGGTCTGGTTGACCCGCAGCAGGTTCTTGATGTTCTGACGGGTCTTCTGGCTGCGCAGCACCTGTTTCATGGTGGATTGCAGGGACGAAAAACCGCCGGCTTTGGCGGGCTTTTCAATATGACTCATGGCACTCTCCGATGGGATCCGCCGGGCGATAGCTCGAATAGCTGACCGGGGCATCAAACTTGGGAATATGAACGACGTTGAGGTTGTATTTGAGGGCCAGCCTGACCGCCAACTGGCTGGGCGATGCCAGACAGATAAGATGACGGGCACCAAAGCGGACGGCTTTTTGCACCAGCTCGCTGCCACAGCGGCTGGTTACCACCAGGGTGTCGCACGCACTGTGTTGACGCAGCAGCAGGCCGATTAGCTTGTCGAGGGCATTGTGGCGCCCGATATCTTCCCGGCAGTGCAGGATCCGCCCATCGGCATCCAGCGCCAGCGCCAGCGCCGCATGCAGGGCGCCGTGCTGCTGGCCCTTGAGCTGCCACTGGGCGATCTGCGGGCGCAGCCCCGCCAGCAAGGCCCCATCCAGCGGCGGCGTCAGTGGCAATACCGGCAGTGCGGGCAGCGCCTGCTCCACCGCCGCCACGCCGCAGATGCCGCAACCGGTCGCCCCGGTCAGCCGGCGCTTGTGCTCGGCCAAAGCAGCCAGGGAGCGGTTGGCGATGGTGATGTCCAGCACCATCCCCTGCTCGGCTGGCGCGATCTGGATGTCGTGGACTTCGTGGTTGTGCCGGATGATCCCCTCGCCAAACAGAAAGCCGACGGCAAAGTCGTCGAGATCGTCCGGGGTCGCCATCATCACCGCATGGTTGATGCCATTGATGTTGATGGCGACGGCTACCTCTTCTACCAGATGATCCAGTGACGGCAAGTTGGCGGGGGTTGCGACGGGAGAATGGGCAGGCATGCAGGTTGGCCTAAAAATGCAAACTGCATTCAAGTTTAGAGAGGCGACTGACGCAAAACCAATGAAATAAATCTATATCCTGATAGAGTTGTTCTATCGAAGATGTTTTTTCAATTGATTAATTCTTCAACAGTCGGTTCCACTGCCTCCACTACAACCAGATGAACATCAAGCAACTTCACTACTTTCACGAGCTGGCCAAACACCGGCATTTTGCCAAAGCGGCCAAAGCCTGCCACATCACCCAACCCACCCTCTCGGCCAGCATCACTGCGCTGGAAAAGAGTGTCGGCACCGATCTGGTAGTACGCACCAGCCAGTTTGTCGCCCTGACCGAGGCAGGCGAGCTGGTACGCCAGTATGCCGAACGGATGCTGCTGGAACAGGAGGCGCTCAAGCAGGAGCTGGCCCTGTTCCAGGGCGAACTCTCCGGCACCCTGCGCATCGGCATCGTGCCCCAGTCCAATCTCGACATCATGCCGTTTATCGCCCGCTGCAAGCAGCGCTATCCCGACATCGTTATTCGCCTGTCGGTGCTCAGCAACGAAGCGCTGCTATCACAGCTGGAGCTGCATCAGTGCGATATCGGACTGGGATTTGATGAACCCGCCGGCGGAGCTGGCCGGCGCGCCTTTCATGTCTACCCGCAAGGCGCCAACCAGATGGCGGTGCTGATGAACCGTGACGAAGCAGATCAGTACCCGCGCAGCGGCGACATTGCGCTTGCTGAACTGCAGCAACAGCCGCTGGTGCTGCCCAGCCGCACCATGCAATTTCGCCAATATCTGGATCGCGCCGCCGAGCAGATGGGGACCTCGCTTAACGTGGTACTGGAGACCGACTCGCTGTTCCATCTGGTCAGCGCCGTACGCCACCGGCTGGGCTGGGCCATCGTCAGCGCCGGTCTCGCCCGCTCTGCCAGCAAACTCTCGGATCTCGTTTGCCTGTCACTCGCTCCACTGGAGAATATCGGCCATACCGCCTTTCTGACCCGCCAGCAGAGCATCACCCCCGCCATGCGCGCCTTTCTTGAACTGGTGGCAGAAGGTGAACCGGCAAACGCGCCTTGACGCAGGCCGAGCAGTAGACCGCATTAGGTTCTGGCAAAGAAAAAGCCCGCCAGAAGGCGGGCTTTCAGAGAGCAAGCGCGGGCATCAAATTGCCATCTGCTCGTGCGGCGAGCCGTGGTGGCGCAGCCAGACAAAACTCAGCGCCACGATCAGCACCATCAGGGTCATGATGGCCCCCAGAGTCACCTGCCCGGTCATCGGGAAACCTGCCGCCAGCAGGGTCACCACACCGGCTCCCAGATTCTGCATCCCGCCGAGAATGGCACCCGCGGTGCCGGCTTGACCCGGGAAGGGCTCGATGGCACAGGAAGTGGCGGTCGGGTAGAGAATGCCGCTACCGATGAAGTAGACGGCCGCACCACCGACCAGCGAGGCGGCACTCACCACCCCGAACAGCCCCGGCACCAGAATGATGAGGGAGCCGAGCGCCAGAAAGGCGATGCCAAGGCGCATCAGTTTGCCCTGAGTCAAACGGAAGCTCAGCTTGGCAGAGAGCCAGGCACCGAACAGATAGCCGGGCAGCGGCAGCACGAACAGCACGCTCACGGTACGGGCGCTCAGTTTCAGCACATCACCGAGCAGCACACCGGCCGCCGCTTCAAATACCGCGAGTCCCGCAAAGGTCGCCATCAGGCAGAGCAGGTTGCCCTGAAACTTGGGGTTGCCCAGCACATGGCGATAGGCAGCACCGACGCGCAGTGGCTGACGGGCAGCAGCAGGCAGCGTCTCACCAAACCAGGCCATGATCGCCAAGGTTGCTACGGCACCAAAACCGAACAGGAACCAGTAACCGGCACGCCAGTTGAACAGCTCGGTCAACCAGCCACCCAGCACCGGCGCCAGCAGCGGGGAGAAGATCACCCCCATGCTCACCAGACTGTTGGCGCGGTTGAGCTCGGCGCCGTTGTAGCGATCGCGCATCACGGTACGGCTCATGGCACCACCGGCACCGGTACCCAGCCCCTGAACAAAGCTGCCCACCAGCAGGGCGGCAAAATGGGGGATGACCTGAATGATCAGGGTGCCCACCAGAAACACCATCATGCCGACGATCAGCACCGGACGACGACCGATGCGATCCGACAGCGGCCCGTAGACAAACTGGGAGAGGCCATAGGGGATCAGGTAACAGGCCATCACCGCCTGCAGCTGGCCCGAGGCCACATTGAAGTCCCCCGCCATCATGGGAATGGAGGGGACATAGAGGGTCTGGGTCATCTGGCCCACAGCGACCATCAGAATGGTCAGTAAAAACAACGGATAAAAACTGTGCCGATCCATATCAGTCCCAAAAAATCGAAAAAATGCTGCCGCCCTCTGGCACAAAATGTGCCCAGAGGAATCTGATCACAGAGGCTGTGATGCAATCAAAAACAGTGTTGGAAACAGTTGGCGGGGAGCCCGCCAGACCACCGCACAGGACGCTTGGTGGTATGGGGGCATCATAGTGATTCAGCTCACAGAAAACGAACGAATCTTTATAATCGGCTTGCCTTAGTTTTTCTAATATTACGGGGCTTTACGCCCCGTCTGCGGTTCAAAATCAACGTGTTACCATCTGCTGCGCCTGCTTGATCAGCTCATCCGGCTGCTCTTTGCGCGGCGGTATGGTGATCCCCTTCTGGCAGGCAGGCTTCTCGGCCATCCGATCCATCCAGGCTTGCAGATGGGGTAACCCCTCGATGGAGATGCCGCTCCAGTCATAAATTCGCACCCAGGGCCAAGTAGCAATATCGGCGATGCTGTACTCGTCCGCCAGATATTCGTGATGAGCCAGATGGCTGTCGAGCACCTCAAACAGGCGACGCCCCTCCTTCTGATAGCGTTCGATGGCGGCGGGGATCTTCTCGGGGAAGTAGCGATAGAAGACATTGGCCTGCCCCATCATGGGCCCTACCCCACCCATCTGGAACATCAGCCACTGAATGGCCTGAGAGCGGCGCTTGGGATCCGCCGGCAACAATTTGCCCGTTTTCTCCGCCAGATAGATAAGGATGGCGCCCGACTCGAACACGGCGAAATCGTCGTTATCCCGATCGACAATAGCCGGAATGCGGCCGTTGGGGTTGATGGCGAGAAACTCGGGCTTCTTCTGATCCAGTGCCGACAAATCGAGGGAAATGACCCGATAGGGCAATCTCAGCTCTTCCAGTGCAATGGCCACCTTGAAGCCATTGGGTGTTGCGGCGGTATAAAAGTCGATCATCCTTCACTCCTTGCTGATGTAATCACACGAAAAACTGAACATCCTGATGCCCACTCTATTTACCAAACATGGTTTTACCATAAAGAGTACGGCGCGCTATCTGCCAGTGATGACAGATAGCGCGCCGCTTGCATAGCTTGCCGGGGAAATCAGTTCAAGACGACGGCCGACTTGCGCTGACGCAGCAGGATAAGACGAGAGAGCAGCGGGAAGTAGGATTCCAGCTTGCGCAGCAGCACCCGGCTACATGAGGGGTCTGCCAGCTCTGACTCCTCCAGCACAATGCCGTTGGAGACAAAGTAGAAACGGGGGTCGCGCACATCGGGGCCGCAGATGGAGAGATCCTTGTCCCCCTTGCGGATCAACAGCGGCAGTACCGGCAATCCGATGGCATCGTCTTCGCCACGGATAAACCCGGCATCCTGCCAAGGGGTATCGCCATCGATCAGCAAGATCGCCGCTTCGGCCTTGGCCGGTTGCCACTCGGTCAGTGGCGTCACGCTGATGTGGGCAAAATGGTCACCATACTCGGGTGATGACCGCAAAATGGCCAGCAGACCTTCACTGGCGCCTGACACGTTTTGACTCACTAATGACAAATTCATGGCTCATATCCCTATGCTCATGACAGCCAGTATCCGGCTGCTGCCATAAGACTAGCGCAGATTAGGGCTATATTGGAGCCGTCAGATCTGGCAGTCGCAATCAATTAGTCGTAGGGGGATAACAGTTGCCATCGCACAAAATACTGGTATCATACCGCGTCCTTTTATCCCCCGTTCTTTAACATCCAGTGGTGAACCTATGCATCCGATGCTGAATATCGCCGTGCGCGCTGCGCGCAACGCCGGTCAAGTTGTAGTAAAAGCCTTCTCCCAGCCCGAGAACATTGAGGCTATCCAAAAAGGCAGCAATGACTTCGTGACCAACGTTGACCGTGAAGCTGAAGCGGCCATCATTCACACCATCAAAAAATCTTACCCGGAACACAGCATCGTCGCTGAAGAGTCTGGTGAGATTGCCGGTACCAATCCGGACTACCAATGGATCATTGACCCACTGGATGGCACGACCAACCTGGTCAAAGGCATTCCGCACTTTGCCGTCTCCATCGCCCTGCGCGTCAAGGGCAAGACTGAACAAGCCGTTGTTTACGATCCGATCCGTGACGAGCTGTTTACTGCTACCCGTGGTAGCGGCGCCCAGCTGAACGGCTACCGCATTCGTGTCGGCAAGGCCAAAGAGCTGGCTGGCACCGTGCTGGCGACCGGCTTCCCGTTCAAGCAGAAGCATCACATCGAGCCTTACCTGAAGATGTTCCAGAGCATGTTCATCGAATGTGCCGACATCCGTCGCTCAGGCTCTGCCGCACTGGATCTGGCCTACGTGGCTGCCGGTCGTGTCGACGGTTTCTGGGAAATCGGCCTGAAACCCTGGGACACCGCTGCCGGTGAGCTGCTGGCAAAAGAAGCTGGCGCCATCGTCACCGACTTTGTTGGTGGTCACAACTACGAAAACTCCGGCAACATCGTGGTTGCCAACCCGCGCGTCCTGAAAGAGATGCTGGGCAAGATCCGCGAAGAGCTGCCGGAGTCTCTGGCCAAATAAGCCAGCCTTCGAGCAGAGAGATAAAAAAACCGGCGCAAGCCGGTTTTTTTATTGCTGCGATATACCCTGACAGGGTCACCGCAGCCCACTGCTTATGCTCTCCTCCCCCGCAGCTCACCCCATTCCCATCCCCAAAACAGTTCGTCGCCCTTCTCTCGTTAGCAAATGCTGCCTTCACCAACTTTCTTGAATATCACTGCACACAGGCTGGGATAATCATCTGTTCTCCCTGTTTGCCCTGACTTTCATACTCTTGCGAAGAACCCCAACCATCTGGCCTCGTACCCATCGCCAGATAAAAAAACACCCGGCACATGGCCGGGTGTCGTGAGGGCTGGCAAAGCGCCCCGATTTTTTATGAATGAAGAGGCCGGCGTACGCCAGCCCCTTTATCAGGCGAGGCGGAAGCGACCGATGGTCTGCTTCAGACCCACCGCCAGCTGGCTCAGCTCCAGACAGGCACGGGCAGTATGATCGGCCCCCAGAGCCACCTCGTTGGCGGACTCGTTGATCCGCTCGACGTTGCGACCCAGCTCATCGGAGACCGCATCCTGCTCGCCGCAGGCGCTGGCAATCTGGATCGCCATGTCGGCAATCTGGGCGACCGCCTCTTCAATCTGCTGGATGCCGTTGCTGGTCTGCTCGCTCTGATCCACACACTGGCGGATCATCTCGCAGCTCTGGCCCGTCACCTCTTTGGCCTGATTGGCGCGCGCCTGCAGGGTTTCGATGATGGCCACGATCTCGCCGGTCGAGGCCTGGGTACGACCCGCCAGGGTGCGCACCTCGTCGGCAACCACGGCAAAGCCACGGCCTTGCTCGCCGGCGCGGGCTGCTTCGATGGCCGCATTGAGGGCCAGCAGATTGGTCTGCTCAGCGATGCCGCGGATCACATCCACCACCACATTGATCTGGGCGGACTCACGCTCCAGCTCGGTCACCAGCGTACCGGCCTGCTCGATCTCCTCGGCAACCCGGGTGATGGCCACCAGCGAGCGCTGCACATCCTGATTGCCGCTGCGGGCCAGCGCATTGGCTGAGCTGGCAGAGCTGGAGGCGGTTTCGGTATTGCCAGCCACATCGGCCACGGTCGCCTTCATCTGGGTCATGGCGGTCGCCACCAGCGAGATCTCCTGCTGCTGGCTCTGAATGCCCTTGGCGGACTGCTCGGAGACGGCGCTCACCTCATCGATGGCAGTGCCAAGCTGGGTGACCGCAGCCACCACCTCTTCAATCAGACCGCGCAGGTTGTCCTGCATCTTGAGGGAGGCTTTGGCCAGCATGCCCAGCTCGTCGCGGCCGATATGCTGACGCTCCAGCTGATGGGTCAGATCGCCGGCGGCAATGGCGTTGGCCTGAGCCACTACGGCTTGCAGCGGCAGGCAGATCTGGCGGGTCAGGAACCAGGTCATCACCACCATGAACACCAGCAGGGCACCGATGCTCACCATGGCGAAGGTGGTCACCATGCTGACGCTGCCAAGCAGACTGCCACGGTTCTCTTTGACGAAACCGAGGTTCACCTGGATCAGCGAGTTGACCGCCTGCTCCAGCGCCCCGAAGAGCGGGTTGGAGGCAAACAGCTGGGTTTTGGCCTGATCGTGCTGACCCTGCACCAGCAGCATATCAAACTCGTTTACCGAACGTTGATAAGTGAGCCACTGTTGTTTGGCTTGGTTAAACACCTGCCGCTCGTTGTCGGCTCCCACAGTCGCCTCGTAGGCACGAAATGCCTCGTCAACCTTGCGAATATTCTCCTGAATACGGCCACGACGGGCCTGCAGGTCGACGGCATCATCCACCATCAGCAGGGCAAACTGGGCACGACGTACATAAGAGACGTCGTAGAGCAGGGTTTCGACCGAGAGCACGCTCGGCAAAGTGGAGTCGGTAAAATTCAGCACCCGATCGCGCACGCCGCGCAATTCGTTGGAGAGAAAAACACCGAAGACGACGTTGACTGCGGCAATGACCGCAAAAACCACGGCAATCTTTTTGCCGATGGAGAGATTCTTGTAAAACATGATTGGCTGTTGATCCTCAACTGCTGACAAGCAGGTAAACAGTAGCGATCACATCCGTATGAGCTGATCCCGGCCATTCCTGACGGGAGATGGAAGGTTGCGAAAGCGGGGGAAGGACGATTTCGCGAGGCGCGCACTCTATCACAATATCGCCTAATCCTTCACCAGATTTCACCGAATGAATGCAAGATGATTTCCTTCACAACCCGACATTCATCACAAAATATTTATAGCGACCAAATCATTTCAAATAGTTAACCGATAAATGCAATCGAGGCAGTGGCATGGACAAGGGGCCATCAACTCGTTGTAATGACCAACATAATCCGATGGCGGAGCCCCATCCCCCTTCGTTGTAACCATTTGCTGTAACAAGAGGCCTTGTTTATGAATAACAGCTCGTATCTGCCCGCTTCAACCTGGTCTGCCCAGCTGCGTGAACAACTGCAGGCGCGGCCACTCACCGCCCTCGGTCTCTTTATCGCGCTGGCTGCCGTCTTGTTGCTGTTGTTGCAGAGTCTCATCATGCTCGCTACCGGCGAGGTGACCAGCGGCGTGCGTTACGGCCTGATCGGTGGCGCCGCCGGATTTGCCGCCACCGCCATCGGCGCCCTGCCCGCCCTGTTCCTGCGCTCGGTACCGCAAAAAGTGGAGGACACCATGCTCGGCTTTGCCGCCGGCATGATGCTGGCCGCCAGCGCCTTCTCCCTGCTGCTGCCGGGGCTGGAGGCCGCCGAGGGAATCACCGGCAACGGCTTTAGCGCCGCCGCCGTGGTGGTAGTTGGCATGACCCTCGGGGTGCTGTTGATGCTGGGACTGGATCAGTTCACCCCGCATGAGCACGACAAGACCGGCCCCTGCGGCCCCGGTCACGAGCAGTGCTCCCGGGTCTGGCTGTTCGTCTTTGCCATCGCCCTGCACAACCTGCCGGAGGGGATGGCCATCGGGGTCAGCTTCTCACAGGGGGATATGTCGGTGGGGCTGCCGCTCACCACCGCCATCGCACTGCAGGATATTCCCGAAGGACTGGCGGTGGCGCTGGCCATGTGCGCCGCCGGTTTTCGCCCCTCGGTGGCAGTGCTGGTGGCCATCGCCAGCGGCCTGCTCGAACCGGTTGGTGCTCTGCTCGGTGTTGGCCTATCCAGCGGCCTTGCCATCGCCTACCCCATCGGACTTGGGCTCGCCGCCGGTGCCATGCTGTTTGTGGTCTCACACGAGGTGATCCCGGAGACCCACCGCAACGGTCATCAGACCTATGCCACCCTCGGTCTGATGGCAGGCTTTGCCCTGATGATGACCCTAGATACCGCGCTCGGCTAAAAGCCCCCTCTCCTCTCTCATCAATGCTTTTTGTCACCTGCGGCGCTTCCATATGGAGCGCCGCACTTCATCTCTCCTTTCGCTTGAGCCTCTCGGCGCCGACGCCATCTTTTGTTATGATCTACAGCAACTTAAATTCAGCCACACGGCTATCAAGACGAGGTCAGCAATGAAAGTAGGTATTATCGGCGCCATGGAGCAAGAAGTAGCCCTGCTGCGCAGCCAGATGAGCAACCCCACCACTCTGCAACTGGGCGGCTGCGAGTTCTATCAAGGGATGCTGGCAGGCAAAGAGGTGATCCTGACCCGCTCCGGCATCGGTAAGGTCGCCGCCAGCGTGGCCACCAGCCTGCTGCTGGAAAAGTTTGCCCCCGATTGCGTCATCAATACCGGCTCTGCGGGCGGCTTTGCCCAGGATCTGCACATCGGTGATGTGGTGATCGCCAGCGAGATGCGTTTCCACGATGTCGACGTGACCGCCTTTGGTTACGAGATGGGCCAGATGGCGCAGCAACCCGCCGCCTTCCCCTGCGACGAGAAACTCATCGCGGTCGCTCAGGATTGCATCGCCGAGCAGGGCAAGCACCAGACCAAGGTCGGCCTTATCTGCACCGGCGATCAGTTCATGTGCAAACCGGACGCCATCGCCAAGGCTCGCGCCGACTTCCCGCAGATGCTGGCGGTCGAGATGGAAGGTGCCGCCATCGGTCAGGTGTGCCACATGTTCAAAGTGCCCTATCTGGTGGTACGCGCCATGTCCGATATCGCCGGCAAGGAACAGGTTGAATCCTTCGATGCCTTTATCGAAGTGGCCGGCAAACACTCCGCCGAAGTGATCATCAAGATGCTCGGCAAGCTGTGATCGAGACCGGCTCGCTTGATTTGATGGCCGATGCCCTCCTCTCGACGACGGCGGCCATTCTGGTGGGGGCAGCCTTGCTGGAGGCGGTGCTCCCGTGGCCATCCCATCTGCGTCTTTCGGCCGTCACGCCCCTGCTGACCCGGCTGGGGCACAAGGTGCACAGACCCGATGGTTCGCCCGGCCAGCAAATGCAGGCCGGCCTGCTGGCAATGCTGGTAGTCTGGCTCCCCTGCGCCGCCGGGCTCTGGTCGCTGCGCAATCTGGCCTTGAGCGAGCCGATCTTCGACCTGCTGTTCCTGCTGCTGATGCTCGAATCCCGTCCGCTGCGCGAACTCGCCCATGCCACCCGCTCGCTCGCCACGCAGGAGACCCTGCCGCTGGCGAGATTGCAGTCTGCCCCCTGGCTCAAACGCGAAACAGGCAAACTCTCGGCCATGGGTCTCGCCAAAGCGGTGACGGAGAGCTGCGCCCTGCGTCTGGTCAGCCAATGGGCTGGCCCGCTGCTGGGATATGCGCTGGCTGGCGTACAGGGCGCCCTGCTCTGGCGGCTGGTGCAGCTGATGAATCAGAGCTGGAGTCGTAAAGAACCCGCCTTCGACCACTTTGGTCGCGCCGCCAGCGCCCTCTATCAGGGGCTCAATGCCTCCGTCATTTTGCTGCTGGGGCTGCCACTGCTGGCAAGCCGTCTCAAACAGGCTGCACAGCTGCTGCGAAGTGGGGCGCTCTGGCCCTATCCCGCCATGGGGATGCTGCTCACTCTGCTGGTAGACAAGTGCCGGATCCGCCTTGGTGGCCCTCGCTACTATCAGGGGGCTATCCAGCGTTGGCCAGTCATCGGCACGGGTGCTGAACCAGATAGCGAGACACCGCGCCAGGTGCTCAACATTCTGCAAGGGTGCGGCTGGGGCTGGTTGATACTGGCGCTGCTTGTCACGGTAGCGGGGTTATTTCATGGGTAGACTGTTGCGCTTGCCTATCTGGCTGCCCTGTGTGCTGGTTGCTTGGTTGCCCGGTGCCCTGCAGGCCGCAACGCCAATCCGGGTGGTGAGCGTTGTTCCCCACCTGACCGAACTGCTTTATGACATCGGTGCCGGCGACAAACTGGTGGCCATTGACGATGCTTCCGACTACCCAGCCGAGGTCAAAACCAAGCCAAAGGTAGCGAATTATCGCAGCATCAACGTCGAGGCTGTGCTGGCGCAAAAGCCGGATCTCATTCTCGGCTGGCGCTCGGCTCAATCACGGATGCTGGCCCCGTTGGAGCAGCTCGGGATCCCCGTTTTCTACTCGGAGCCTACCGATTTTGCCTCGCTGGCCGCAGAGATGCGGGCGCTGGGCACATTGCTGGGGGTGGAAAAGAGCGCCAACGAAGCCGCCGATCGCTATGTGGCACGCCTGCATTCCCTGCAACAGCGCTATGGCCAACCAACCGGCGTCAAGGTGTTCTACCAGCTCTGGTACCCGCCGCTCACCAGCGTGAGCGGCAACGCCTGGCCCGCTCAGGCTATAGAGCTCTGCGGCGGAGTCAACGTCATGAGCAACGCCAGAACGCCCTATCCTCAGGTGAATATTGAACAGGTCATCAGAGCCAACCCCGCTCTTATCCTGGCCGGGAGTCAAGATCCTGACACCCTGCGTCACTGGCAGCAGTGGCCAAACCTTGATGCGGTGAAACATCACCGACTGATGCTGGTCAACTCCGATGAGCTGCACCGGTTCACCCCAAGAGCCCTCAATGCAGTGGAAGATATATGCCGCACGCTCGCCAGCGCTAGCACCAGGCGTGGTGACAATTAACCCCAAAAGAGCCATTCAGATCACATCAACCAATCAGCGTCTGCAAATGGCACAGAAAGTGCTTTAGAATTTTTCAAATACCAACCTCATCATGGGGCACCATCATGTTCAATGGAAAAACAATTCTGGTTACCGGTGGCACCGGGTCATTTGGCAAAAAGTTTATTGCAACCGTGCTCTCCCGTTACCAGCCGGCACGACTGATCGTCTACTCCCGTGATGAACTCAAGCAGTTTGAAATGCAGCAGCGTTTCAATGATCCCTGCATGCGTTACTTTATCGGCGATGTGCGCGATGGAGAACGCCTTGATATGGCGATGCGCGATGTCGATTTCGTGGTACATGCAGCAGCGCTCAAACAAGTACCGGCCGCTGAATACAACCCGATGGAGTGCATCAAAACAAACATTGGGGGCGCCGAAAACGTCATCAAGGCAGCCATCAATAATGGCGTTTCAAAGGTGATCGCACTCTCCACGGACAAGGCCGCCAACCCGATCAACCTTTATGGTGCAAGTAAACTCTGTTCCGACAAACTCTTTGTTGCCGCCAACAATATGGCGGGCAAGAACCCAACAATCTTCTCTGTGGTACGTTATGGCAACGTAGTCGGCTCAAGGGGCTCAGTAGTTCCTTTCTTCGACAATCTGATCAAGAGAGGCGCCAATACGCTTCCCATCACCCATCCAGAGATGACCCGTTTTTGGCTGACACTGCAGCAAGGGGTGGATTTTGTACTGAACAATTTCAAGCGCATGCGTGGCGGAGAGTTGTTCGTACCTAAAATACCCTCAGTCAGGATCACCGATCTTGCTACTGCTATGGCCCCGTCGCTCAAGCAGGAGATTATCGGCATTCGTCCCGGAGAGAAGCTCCACGAGGTAATGTGCCCGGCAGACGATTCTTTCCATACCTATGAGTTCTGCGACTACTACGTAATTGCCCCCAGCATCAGCTTCAATAGCCGCAACAATGATTTCAGCATTAATGCTCTGGGCAAAACAGCCACGCTGGTTACTCCAGGCTTTGAATACAATTCTCTAAATAATCAGCACTTTCTGTCGATAGCTGAACTACAGAGCATGAACCAGCAGGTGTTGTCCGAATGATCCCTTATGGCCGCCAATCGATCAGCGATGCCGATATTGAGGCCGTCGTTGCCGTACTGAAATCTGAATATCTGACTCAAGGCCAAGCCGTTCCTGCCTTCGAGCAAGGATTAGCCGATTACTGCCAGGTGCCGCACGTAGTGGCTTGCAATAACGGTACCACGGCACTTCATCTGGCCTGTGCCGTACTGGAGCTTGGCGCCAAAGATACAGTTTGGGTTTCCGCGGTCAGTTTTGTGGCCTCGGCGAACTGTGCTCGCTACTGCGATGCCAACGTTGACTTTGTCGACGTTGAGTCTGCTACCGGTAACATCGATGTAATGGCACTGGATAAGAAATTGCAGCAAGCAGTGCTTACCCACACCCTGCCCAAAGCCCTTATTGCGGTGCATCTGGCTGGGCAGCCTTGCGATCTCGAAGAGATCGGTGCGCTCTGTCGCCAGTACGGAATCGTTCTGATCGAGGATGCCTGCCATGCACTGGGCGCCCACTATCAGGGGTCACCTATCGGTAGTTGCCTTCACAGCGATATGACGGTCTTCAGCTTTCATCCGGTCAAACCGATTACGACCGCAGAGGGAGGTGCCGTCACCACCTGGGATCAGGACCTGGCAGCCAAATTGCGACTCTATCGCAGCCACGGAATCACTCGTGATCCGCAAGCGCTGCTCATGCCCTCCCCCGGAGAGTGGTATTACGAACAGCAACTTCTGGGCTTCAACTATCGCTTGACCGACATTCAGGCGGCACTCGGGCTGAGTCAGCTGAGCCGTCTTGATCAGTTCATTACCCAGCGACGTGACCTTGCCAGACGATATGACGCGCTGTTATCACCCTTGCCAGTCCAGCCGTTGCAGCAGAGTAATAACCGCCAGAGCGGTTATCACCTCTATGTCATCCAAGTAGCTAAACGCGATCAGGTGTTTGCCCGGCTGCGTGCTGCCGGTATTGGCGTCAACGTTCACTATATTCCTATCCCAGCCCAGCCCTACTACCGTGGTCTGGGACATGATCCAGCCGCCTACCCGGGCGCGCAAGCCTACTATCAGGGCGCCATCTCCCTTCCGCTGTTCCCGGCTCTGACACACTCAGAGCAGCAACAGGTCGTAGATGCGCTGGAGCAGGCACTATGCGACTAGCTCTGGGCACAGTGCAATTCGGTCTGGATTACGGGATCAGCAATCACGACGGACAAGTCAGCGATGGAGAACTCGACGAGATCATTGCATTGGCTCGTCATGCAGGTATCGATACCCTGGATACGGCGCAAGCCTATGGCAATGCCGAGCAGAGGCTGGGACAAAGAGATATCACCGGCTTCACGATCATCGACAAACTGGCGCCTGGGCTACCGCTATCCGATGTTAAGGCCGCGGTCAACAACAGTTTGCATTTGCTGGGGCGAAAACAGCTCGATGCTTTACTGCTGCACCGCAGCCTAGATGCCTCACCTGTCATGTTCGAGTTGCTCACCGATTTGCAGCAACAGGGCTCGATCGGAAAACTCGGGATATCCGTCTACTCCCCGGAGGAGCTCGATGCCTGGAGCGCAGCTGGCTATCCTCTGGAACTGGTGCAATTACCTGCCAATTTGCTCGATCAACGCTTTTTACGTACTGGATGGCTCGACAAACTGGTAGATATGGGGTGTGAAATCCATGTTCGCTCGCTCTTTTTGCAGGGACTCTTGCTGATGCAGCCAGCACAGCGACCTGACTATTTTCAGCGTTTCGCTACTGCACTTGAACGGTTTGACCACTGGCATCCCTCGATGGCCCCGCTTGGCAGAGCCCTCTCCATCATGACGGCCCTACCGCAGGTAAGCCGCTTTGTTGTCGGTGTTTGTCATGCCCAGGAGCTGGCCGCTATCGTTGCGGCCAGTCAAGCGCAACATGAGTGCAACGAGGCAGATATCGCCCATCTGGCGTCTATGGAACAGGAACTTATCAACCCCGGACTCTGGAGAACACGATGATCCTAGGTATTCTGCAGGCCAGAACCAGTTCTTCCCGCCTGCCCAACAAGGTACTGAAAGAACTGCTGGGCGAACCCATGCTGGCAAGGCAAATTGAACGACTGCAACAGAGCAAGCTGCTGGACAAACTGTTGGTTGCCACCAGCGAACAGCCGGAAGATCGCGCCATTGCCGAGCTGTGCGAGAGGTTGAATATCCCCTGTTTCTGCGGTCCTCTTGACGATGTGTTGCTGCGTTTCTATCTGGCGGCCCAACCCTACAGTCCGACCCATGTTGTGCGTCTCACCGGTGACTGCCCACTGGCAGACCCAATGGTAATAGACGAGCTGATAGCCCTCCATCTCTCGGGCAAGTTCGACTACAGCAGCAACTGCGGCAATCCCAGTTATCCGGATGGGCTGGATGCCGAGATCATGACTGGAGCGACTCTGGCAACCTTGCAGGAAAAAGCCACCACGCAGACCGAGCGGGAACATGTCACCTATTACGTTCGCTGTCATCCCGAGCAGTTTTCCATCGGCGAACTGCAGCGCTCGCCTTCGCTGGCCCACCTGCGCTGGACTGTCGATGAGCCTGCCGATTTTGAGCTGGTAGAGCGCATTTATAAGGCTCTCTATCCTGTCAACCCAACCTTTACGACCGACGATATCCTCGATCTGCTGGCGCAGCAGCCGGAGCTGGCAACACTGAATACCCGGCACCAACGCAACGAAGGATTGGCTAATTCGCTAGCCAAGGAGAATCACATATGACCTCACGTTATCAACATTCACTGGCTCTCTCAGCACGGGCGGAACAGAGCATTCCACTCGGCTCCCAAACCTTCTCCAAAAGTCGCCTCTGTTTCCCCTATGGCGCCGCCCCACTCTTTATCGAACGCGGCAAAGGTGCACATGTTTGGGATGTAGATGGCAACGAGTATCTTGATTTTGCCAGCGGCCTGCTGGCCATCAGTCTTGGATATTGCGATCCGGATGTGAATGAAGCGGTAATGGAGCAACTCAATCTTGGCTCGATCTTCTCTCTTCCCCACCGGCTGGAAACCGAGGTTGCTGAACAGCTCATTGAGCTCATCCCCTGCGCCGAAATGGTTCGCTTTGGCAAAAACGGGACTGATGCCACCTCAGCGTGTATCAGGCTCTCCCGTGCGGTCACAGGCCGCGAGCGAGTAGCCGTCTGTGGCTACCACGGCTGGCAAGACTGGTACATAGGCTCGACCACCCGCCATTTGGGGGTTCCGGAATGCGTGAGAGAACTGACCCACAGATTTGACTACAACGATCTTGCCTCGCTGCAGCACCTGCTGGAAGCTCATCCAAACGAATTTGCCGCCGTCATTCTGGAACCGATGAATGTAGCCTGGCCAACCCCGGATTTTCTACCCGGTCTGCGTCAGCTCTGTGATGAACATGGTACGCTTCTTATCTTTGATGAAACAATTACCGGCTTTCGAAATCATCTTGGAGGGGCTCAAACTCTATTCGGAGTAACGCCAGACCTTGCAGCTTTTGGCAAGGGTATGGCTAATGGATTCCCGATATCTGCCGTCGTCGGGCGTAAGAAATATATGAAGCGTATGGAAGACATTTTTTTCTCAGGAACTTTTGGCGGCGATGTTATTGCTTTAGCTGCAGCTAAGGCCGTCATCAAAAAAATGCGCCATTACGATATACCTGCTTGCCTAACAGAACGAGGACAATTTCTCCTTGATGGCTTGAACACCATATTAACTGATATAAAAGCACCAGAATGGATAAAAACTGCAGGACACCCTACATGGTGTTTTCTGTTAATCTCTGACTCTCACAATCACTCAAGTTGGTTATTGAAAAGCTATCTGATGCAAGAGTTATGTAAGCGAGGTATCCTGACACTAGGAAGTCATAACCTCAACTACTCTCATACCTACGCGGATATCAAGAAAATATTGAAAATATACACTGAAATACTACCTACGCTGATAGATCATGATAGTAAAATGACAATAGAAAATAATCTTGACGGTGAGCCTATTCAACCTGTCTTTAAAGTACGCTGACTAAAAAAATATCCATAAGTGCGCATACAAAAATAATTTTATTCTATGCGCACTATTTAGTTAACTTGTATATGTTACATAGCAGACTTCAATAATCACATTAAAATAACCCATTTATCCCTAAATATATCTACC